>CAILAO010000184.1 GCA_903832105.1 uncultured Pseudomonadota bacterium
AAACCTTCCCCCAACATATTCCGTGCACAAATTCATTTCAAATGAGATTCCCAAGGCGGCTCTAGAGGGTAAAATCGTCTTTCTCGGGACCTCCGCGATTGGGCTTCATGATCTCGTGAATACCCCTCTCAGCAAAAGCATTTCCGGTGTCTATGTCCACACAACACTTGCCGACAATATGCTTGCAGGGGATCTATTACATACGATCCCAAAATCGCTTTGGACTGGGCTCATCATCCTCTTGGGATTACTCTCCATTGTAGCAGGGCTTTATCTCTCAATACCCTTAGGAACACTTGTCGCCATCCTGCTGGCATCCGCAACATTTGCTGTGACGATTTATCTGCGCACGTTAGTTTATGCGGCCTCCCCTTTTGAACCTCTTACCGCTATTATCCTTGGCTTCATATTAACCGCACTCGTGCGCTTTATTATCATCGACAAACAGCGTAAAGCAGTACGAGAGATGTTTGGTTCCATGGTATCCCCTAAGATTCTAAGCCATCTTGAAAACATGGCATCTGGAAACCTCTCCCTTCAAGGAGAACGCAGGATCGTTACCGTACTTTTCACAGATCTGGAAGCCTTTACGTCCATATCCGAAAAACTCCCCCCCCAACAACTAACTGATTTATTGCGGGAATATTTTGAGCCGATGACCGAAATCTGCCTGCGACACAACGCCTATATCAACAAATTTATCGGGGATGCCATTATGGCCGTTTACAATGTGCCCACCGAACTCCCAAACCATGTGGAGGAGGCCGTACGCTCGGCTATTGACATGCAAACGAAGCTTACAGAGCTTCGCCCGCTCTTTGAGCAAAAATATGGTGTGACCTTGCGTATGCGTATTGGGATTCACACGGGAGAAGCGACTGCTGGCAATATTGGTTCGGCGAAGCGCTTCGAATATACCGTTCTCGGCGATACCGTCAACTTAGCGTCTCGCCTTGAAAGTGAAAACAAAAAACACGGAACCTGGATTCTCATTACAGAAACGGTCAGAAAACAGATTCCCGACACTATTATGACACGAGTTGTCGGGGAAGTGATCGTACGAAATCGAAAGGAATCCGCCCTTGTACATGAAGTCCTTCTTTTATAACAGGTCCAAAAACCGCACAGGATGGACATGCTCCTCATTTTATGGCATACTACAAAATAACACTTTGAAAGGATTATCATGGATAATGAAGCAATGCTTGCGCGTGCAAAGCAAGTCATGGATATTGAAATAGAAGGCCTTCGATTAGCACAAGCCGATCTAGGTGACGGATTCATTAAGGCCGTTCATTTAATCCTTAAAACATTGGAACGAGGCGGAAAGATTATATGTACAGGCGTTGGCAAGAATCTGCATATTGCTGAAAAAATGTCTGCAACACTTGCCAGTACAGGTTCAACAAGCGTCTTTATGAACCCCATGCAAGCCATGCACGGCGACCTTGTCATGGTAGCGGAACAGGACGTCCTGCTGGCTCTCAGCTTCTCTGGCGAATCAGATGAAGTGATCAAACTCATCCCAGCAGTCCGTCGTTTAAACATTCATGTGATCGGCATGGTGGGAAACGTGGACAACTCGCTAGCCCGTATGAGCGACGTCGTCCTTTGCGTAAAAATTGACAAGGAGGCCTGCCCCTTCGGCATGGCACCTACGACCAGCACCACCGCGACGCTTGCGGTTGGCGATGCGCTAGCCATGGTCCTGTTGGACACGCGTAAATTCAGGAAAGAAAACTATGCGAAGCTCCATCCCTCTGGCGCGATCGGACGTGCATTAATTCTACATGTCTATGACATCATGCGAACGGGCGACAAAATTGCTCGACTCACTGAATCGGCGACTGTCAAAGATGCTATCATGGCCATGACCGCAGCCAAGAGTGGCGCAGCGCTCATTGCAGATGAAAAAGGTCATCTTTCCGGTATTTTTACAGACGGTGATTTGCGGCGCCAACTCTCAAAAGGCGAAAACATATTAAATTCGTGTGTTTCGGAGTATATGACAAAAAAACCTGTTTTTGTGAATGCCGATGCATACGCAGTCGATGTTTTACGTGTCTTTGAAAAATTCAAAATTGACGATCTTCCTGTTGTTGACAAAAATGGCTTGCTGGCGGGGTATGTAGATATTCAAGATCTTCCCAAGATGAAAGTGATGTAGCCATGATTGAACAAACCTTGGACAACGCATTACATATTTTTCACCGCGGTGGCCCCGTGATGTGGCCTATTTTAGTTTGCTCACTCCTGGGATTTACAATTGCTTGTGAGCGTCTATTGGCTTTTTGGAAATATAATTTCGCTAATTATTTTTTTTCGTCAAAGCAACGGCAAATTATTGCACTAACACGAGAAGGCAAATACAGCGAAGCGCTTGAACTTGCAAAAAGTTCTGAATCCCCTATCTGTTCAATTTTCGCGCAAGCTCTAGAAAATCGAGAGGCTGGCTTTACAGAAACACTCGAGGCCGTGTCACAGCAGACAATTGATCGTCTTCGAAGAGGGTTTTCCATTCTCGACACCGTAATCACCGTTGCACCGATGCTGGGCATTCTGGGAACGGTGACCGGCATTATCAACACCTTTAATGTGCTCAGTGTTGCTGGCATCGAAAATCCGACTGGGGCAACGGCAGGTATCGCAGAGGCCCTCATTACGACCGCGGCAGGTCTTATCGTATCTATTGGGTGCCTCTTCCCGTTTAATTTCTTTGTCGCGCAACTCAAACGCCGCACACATGAACTTGAGCAACTGACCCATCAGATTGAAATCGCCTACAACACCAGCACACAAAAGAAAACAACGCCGCCAATCACGCTCTAATAACAGTCTACACAACCTGATCCCATGAAACTTGTTTCCGGATACGAAGACCGACCTGCACGCTTAGAAATGATATCCCTCATGGATGTCATGTTTCTAATTCTTGTTTTTTTTGTTTACTCCATTTTTTCCATGTCCGTACATCGTGGCATCAAAGTAAATCTTCCTGCAGTAACAGGTACACAGGAAAAAGGGGATATGATTACGGTAACGTTGACAGCGGAAAATACGCTTTATTTAA
>CAILAO010000185.1 GCA_903832105.1 uncultured Pseudomonadota bacterium
CGCATCATTGATATAGTTTCAATGCTTTCTAAGCTTAGTCAAAGCTAAAGTCTTCAGAAAAAAGATCACGATTAAGCCATAAGACAATGACGAAGACTAAGTCTAAGCGATAGAAGGCTTTTACACCAATTGAGTACACGCCCTAACTTTTACTCTTTATGCCTTTTTCAAAAGGTGTTGCTACTATTTGACAGCCATCTTTCAATGAAATACAACTGACCCTATGGTTAATAAAAGTAAAGGGATCAACAGAGGTCGCAACGTTGTTTTTTTTGAGAAAAACATCTGCAGTAACGATCTTTTGGTTTTATTCGAATGGCTGGAGCCGCTTAAGCCTTCTCGCAAGATCGCCGCCTGGCACGGCTGTGAAATCTGCTACGTTTTAGAAGGTTATGTCATCCATGTCTTTGAAGAAAAAGACGACACTAATGAGAAAAGTGAGAAGGACGGGAATAGAACAGAAGTCAAGATTAGTGAAGGTGAAATTTCGCTCCTAAATTATATGCAAACTCACCATGTCATCCCATCTCCAACAGGAAAATTTATTTCATATAATTTTAACGTCGAAGACAAAAATATACCGAAAGAACAGGCTTTTAATCTTTTTTCAGCCCCCAAGATATCTGCCAGCGTGATCAGCAATGAGATAAAAAACTATTCGTTTTTAAATGATATAGAAGCCTGGCTTAGAGGTAAAAAAAATCTCCCCCAAGAAGAAGTTGATGATTATTTTCTTAATACTTTAGCGACCATTTTGGATTGTCAATCACCAAAAGATCAAACTTCCGCCCAAGACCAGCTCCCCCGCGACGACTCTCATTGGTTGGAAATTCGCTCTGAAATAGAGAAAAACTTCTCTCGAAACTTTTCAGTTGATGAGCTAGCCACATTAGCTGGGCTAAGTAAATTTCATTTCATTCGTCGGTTCAAACGACAATTTGGCTGCACTCCGATTGAGTACCTGCACTTCGTTCGTCTTAACCGTGCCATGCATCTTCTTTTGACCGGGACAAAAAATGTGGAAGATGTGGCTTATGAAGTTGGCTTTAACGATGTCAGCTTTTTTGTACACAAATTCAAGGATTTCTACGGGAAACCGCCAAGTCTTATCAAGAGAGCAACATCCCCCATAGCCTAACCGATTTTTTTTTGTCACACTCTTCTAAGAGTTCAATGTTTCAGCTTTAATTCTAAAAAGATCGTCTGGTTTTAAAGGTGATTAGATGTCAGAGTCCTCGACGGTTGTCTTCATTGTTGATGATGAAACAGATATTTTGGAATGTGTCGGGAGGTTTCTTTCTAGTAAGGACCGGAGCCTAAAGGCTTTTTCTTCCCCGACAGAGGCCCTATCCGCGATAGTATCAAAAGAGACACGGCCAGACCTTATCGTGACGGATATTTTGATGCCAGAGATGGATGGGTTTGAATTCATTGCAAAAATTCACGAAATTTGTCCCAATATTCCTATAGTGATCGTGACGGGTTATGCTTACAAAGACATCTCAATGAGTGCCCAGGATCTCGGTGTGGTCGCCATTATTGAGAAGCCTTTTGAACCTGCATTGCTGCAAGAAGTTATTGATAGAGCCTTACTCTCATCCCCACCCGATCGCAAGAGGTAGTCTACGAGGCTAGCGTTAACAAGGTCAGCTTTTTTGCACACAAATTCTGGGATTTCTACGGAAAATAGCTAAGTCTTACAAAAAGAGCAACATCCCCCATGGTCTAACCCAGTTCTTTTTGTAACAATTTTTTCAGAGCCCAGTGTTTTATGCGTTAAACCGGTTAAATCTTTTTAAAAAGATCGTCAGTTTTTATGAAAAAAAATCGATGCTCACTTTTGGTTATTTCGGCGGCGTGTTGCATTTCATTTTATTTTTCATCACAGGGATTTGCAGCGTCCTTTGGCATTGTCTTTCCCTCCAGTAGCAAAGGAAATCTAGAGCATCGCGACCTTCTGAACACCTGCATCTCAAGAACCTCGCAGCCTGCTTCTAAAATCACTGAATTAAGAAGCATATCAAATATTTTTATTCTGGAAGAAAGCGGGGCTAATGCCGCCGCGCAAATTCAAGCGTGCCTTGGCAAATCAGGAGTGATCTACCCAGAGCTGACCTACCGATTGGAACAGATCGAGCAGGACCGCCAACTGAACGATCCTGAAATTTCAAGCGAGTGGCATTTGCATAATCCGAAAGGTGTCGACGTCGAGGCCCTAAAAGGCTGGGCGTATCTACTCTCTAACAATGGGTCTTTGTCTCCCGGATCTCCCTCGGGTGATGTTTTAGTTGGGGTCATTGATACTGGAATAGCATCGAGACATCAGGATCTTGCCAACGTTATCTACAAGAACAGTAAAGAAGTAGCCGGAAATGGTGTTGATGACGATCAGAACGGATATGTCGATGATGTCTATGGATGGAATTTTGTTGAAAATAGTCCATCTCCCGAAGACGACAACGGACACGGGACTCACGTCTCCGGAATTATTGCTGCCGAACAGGGAAATGGGTTTGGAATTGCCGGAATCTATAGGCAGGCAAAAATTGTCCCTATTAAGGCCTTTGATCCTAGCGGCGAAGCTAGCACGACAAGTCTTGTAAAATCCCTAGATTATGCAATTGGTATGAACGTCAGAATCATCAATGTCAGTTGGGGTCAGTATGAACAAGACCCTTTACTAGAAGCGGCTATCAAAAAAGTCGCAGAGCAAAATATTTTAATTGTTGCGGCCGCCGGAAATGACGGAACAAATACCGATCAAAAACCGCACTTTCCATCTGCCTATCCTTTTTCTGAAGTTTTGGCTGTGGGTGCCCTCGAAAAAAACGGCTCGCCTGCTGGATTTTCGAACTTCGGAGCTGAATCTGTCGATGTATTTGCACCAGGATCAAATATCTACTCCACCTATCTTAACAACCAATTTGCTTCAAAGTCAGGGACCAGTATGGCTGCCCCCGTGGTAGCCGGCATTGCTGCGGCGATCCTTGGTTTCGAACCGAACCTCCTTCCCTTTAAGCTCAAAGCCCGTATTCTCGACTCAGCACGTCTCCCAGAAAGAAGATTCCCCGGATTGAAAGGGAAATGCGAGACGGAAGGCGTGCCATCACTCGTGGCGGGTCTTGGCGGTCTCAGCGGCGAAAAGTACGATAACATCGCGCCGACCACTCCAGAAGGCATACAGACTGTCAGTGACGGTCATTTTGAAGCCGTTCTTTCCTGGTCTCCATCAATGGATAATATCGCCGTCGATCACTATCTCGTTTCTCGCGATCAAGGGCCGTATGTAGAAGCCTCTTGTTGTACCTTCTCTGATCGCACGACAGAGGGCGGAAAAACATACGCCTATTCTCTTGTTGCTGTTGATTGGACAGGGAACAAATCGATTCCCGCACAAGCCGAAATTACAACGCCTGCATTTGGCACACCCAACGCTTGGTCTGCGTTCGCCGTCAAAATCGAGTCGCCTCACCCCTATCCTTCATCCGCGACGTTAAGTTTTGAAGCTAAAGTCCCTGAAGGGTTCACCGCTGACAAAATCAGGATTCACTTCTCCGATTTTAATACAGAAGAATGGTTTGACAAGGTTACGCTATATGATCAAAACGGGAACAAAATCGCGACATACATGGGAGAGCTTGGAGCATTTGTCTCAGCAGATGTGGCTGGAGACACTATAAAAATAGTTTTAACAACCGACAAAAGAAATAATCGGTTTGGTTTCGCAATCGACCGAATAGAGGCTTTTTTACGTTAAGTGTTTTCCATTTTTTTCAAAAAAGGAGTTTTTATGAAATTTCGACGAGCACACTTACTTTCCTTGATGGTGTCTGGGTTCATGGCGATTATTCCCAACATGGTGTCAAGCACGGCGCTGGGTGAGATGAGGCCTGTAGCGCAAGGCGTCTACGTCAATGGCAGCACTAAATTTTCAAATGGCCGTCACATCGCGTATGATTCAACAGGAAGACTGCACGCGGTCTTTACGCAAAAAACTGCGAGCAGTCAGGGAAATCCCGGAATGTATGTTTGGTCAGACGACCGCGGTACGTCTTGGAACGTAGGCCTTTCAGATCTCGACCAGGGAACGTCGGCAGATCCTACTTGGGGTAATTTCACGCCAGCTATCGCCATTGGAAGCGATAACAGCATCCATATCGTATGGTATCAAGCAAACAAAACTGCAAAAAACAAGGCCGTTTTTTACACTGCGAGCCATGATCGCGGCGAAACGTTTTCGACGCCTGTTGTAGTCACGGCAGCTATGAGTGACTCCACCTACGTATGGCCAGCAATTACGCTCGACAATAAAGATAGGCCTTATGTTGCTTTTAGCGATCCTTATGGAACCAAAGGCATTTTTGTAACAACTCAGAACAGTCAAGGTGCTTGGCTACCCGCTACCAAAGTCAGCGACCAAACGACACCCAAAGACACTGCAGGCCTCGAGTACAACAGTCATCTTGGCGCAAATGGGGCTTTGTTTGTATTTTGGGATAGCGCGAGCAGCAACGGCAAAGTCTACTTAAATCGTTCGGAAAATTACGGTCAGTCGTGGGAAGGCGTTTCGGTTCCACTTTCAACGGGAAGCGGCAGAGTCCTGTGGCCGTCCATGACATTTGACGACAATGGCAGTAGTTACATGAGCGTGACCTTGAATAGCGGCTCGGTCTTCAAAATTTGGATTCTTAAGAGAGACCCCCAAGGCGTATGGAGCAAACCGTCTCTTGACAACCTATTTCCTCCCGACAAAGTTAAAGGGTACATGCGTTCTTCCCTCACCTATGATGACGCTGGACAAATACACCTTTTTGTCGAAGGAACTCCGGAGTCACGCAAAAACTGGAACATCTGGGAAACAACCGCAAACGTTTCCAATCTTGAAAGCTGGGAAGCACCTCGTCGCATTTCAGACAGTAAAACGGGTGATAACGCCTATGTCAGCGTCCCGACGATCATTAAGGGAATCGACTATATTCCTGTCCTGTGGTCTCACGGAGATCTAGCTGACTCGGACACAGGGCACTTAAGTAATGAGCTTCCACAGAATGGTATCGGAATTGTTATGTTTTCTGCTTTTTAATTGAATTGTAAGAGCCGTTAAGGGAATATTGGGGAAATTATGAGGTCATTATGGGATATGCTTTTGGGCACGGCTATACAGCAGTAAAAGTTTTGCTAATCGTATGCGTAATCATGCTGCTGCCTGACTTGTCTCATAATGATCTAAACGCAGCTCCTCTGGGAGTCGTTACAGGGGAAGTCACAGGAAAAGTCCTTGGTAAATCTGATTTATCACCGATTTTAAATGCTAAGGTCTATCTTGACGGCTTTCCTCAGTATTCCGCATCAACGGATGTCAATGGGCAATTCCGCATAGAAGGAGTTCCCGTTTCAAAATATAATCTTGCTGTGCGTGCGTATGGATTCGAAACAGACTTTCGAATGAACGTGAATGTTGTCCCCGACGAGACTGCGCATGTAGAATTTCTCCTGCCCTCAGTGCAAGTAGTCGTAGAAAAAGTGGTTGTTATCCTGGTCGAGTTTCCCGATCTTCAGCATAAACCAGAGAATGGCGAAGCTTATTTTAGAAAGATTCTTTTTAGTGGCGAAATTGGTGTGCCAAGCCTTCGTAATTATTTTTATGAAATCTCAAAGGGGCGAATTGACGTGCAACTTGGCCAATTTGTGGGTTGGCTGGTAGACGAAAATCATACGCGCGATATCTTGGAAGATTCTTTGCGCGACGATATTGCCGATTTTGCAATCCATGCTGCATCTTCGAATGTTGATTACAGACGATTTGACCAGATAGGTAATTATGATCTAAAACAGGGTCCTGACGGCCGTGTTGATCACATCATGATTATTCACGCTGGAGAACCCAAAACTATTACCGCCAAGAAAAGTGACTTGAATCCAACTTGCATGTTTAACACAGAATATCTAGGCGACGTAAAATCAACACAGCAAGTCTTTATTTCCGAATCCGCACCTCTCGGAAACTTCGTCCATGAGTTTTTTCACGATATGGGAGACCGGGCGGTACAAGATTTATACATGGGAGGAACGCCCCCCACTTCGACAGTCGGTCAATGGGAAGTCATGTCAGTTGGAATGTACAACCCCCTAGACTCCCTTGCGCCTCCATATTTTGAACACGTGGGTTATCTACCGTCGTATCCTACGCCCTGGACGATGCAGAGGTGGTATCATGGCGCTTTAAAGAGCGCGCTAGGCAAAATTCAAAGGCTTTCACGGGGTGATAAAACCGAGCTGACCATTCATCCATTTGAGACTCAAAGCGAGCAATTGAAAGTGGTTACAGTTTATCTCGATGAGAAGCGCGAGTTGTCCATCTTTGTCCGCCAACGCTTGGGTTTCGATAAAGGGCTTAGAAATCAGGGGGTTGTTATCACTAAGATCGACTATTCTCTCGCGGGCTCAATGAACCTACGCGGCCCGGTCAGGATCGAAGACGCCCATCCTGGAACTCCTGAGCCATCCTATCTTCACTTTAAGTATGAATATGAATTGGACGATGCTGCCTTCGGTATTGGACCCGGAGAAACTTCCCATTATGAGTCCGAAGGCGTTTCTATAGACATCAAAGAATCCTATGCTGACGGCTCTTACCGCATAGCTTTTGAGTAGGAATTATGCTTTTTCGCTTGTTCATCATCATCTCGTCGGTGGCGATTAGCTTCGGGCTATACGTCGAAAGCTCCTATGCACTTAACCATGCTGCCAAACAGATCGGTGCAAGAAACCGCGTTTGGCCAAGAGGCATCATGGGAGATCCCAAAACTTCGATTGCAGTCTTCGACACAGGTGTTGATGCCCGCCATCGGGGTTTTGGAAACGGCTTTCTACAAGATGGTGACTGGGCTCAAAAAATTATTTTTTGGTACGACGAATTTGGGGGAAAGACCGGAATTCCTAATGACAAGTATACTCCTCTAGGTTCAGGCCACGGAACACATGTCTCCGGCATCGCTTCTTCATCCGGATTTGCCAATTTCGACCAAGAAGGTCGCATCGTCAACACAAATGCCTATCAAACGAATCTCAGTGGGGAATACCCCGAGCAAACGGCTATGTACGTCAATAAGACCGGCACGATACGAATCGAATTTGCTTTCGAGGCTGAAGCCGGGAACATACGTCAGCTATTCCTCAAATTTGGCAATGGAGAGCAGTTTTATGAAGACGTCGCCGCTTCCGGGCGAAAGGTACGAGGAAATTTGACAACCGTCGCTTCCATGGCTGGTCTTCGAGGAACATCGAAGCTTCATACCTTAGGAGCGTCAGATCAAGCGAAAATCAATTGGAACGTCGTTGAGTATCGCGTAAACGATTCTTCTCAGTTTGGCATGTATCACGTTATTACAGACCGCGATATTCCGCAGACTTCGGGTTTAAGCAAAGCCATGTATTTTCAGTATGTCTCTCATTGGCCCGTTGGTCTTGACACGCAGCAATTAGATCCAAACGATCACCGGCCGTACTATATCGGCATCGCGCCCCAAGCTAAGCTGTTCGAGGTTCAGGCAACAAGCGCCTATCCTTTTATGGATAGCCTTGATCACATCATGAACGAGCTTGAGGACTACCACGTTATCGTCGTTAACGTAAGCGCGGCTAGTTCATCGTTTAAAGAAAGCTATTTTGATGATCTCTCGATGCGAGGGATCGTAACCGTTGCTGCCGTCGGCAACGAGGGGCCAACTGTACCCATCAGCATTCCAGCTCGCTTCAAAAATGTGGTCGCAGTTGGAGGGCTTACTCCCGCTGATACGATCCCATGGTATAACAATACAGGAAATAAACTCGATATTCTCACACCCGGAGGATCAAATCTTACGGGCGGGGGTATCATTTCAGTCCATAGTGGCGATGGCAACTTTCTAAATGCTTGGGGATTTGATGTCGTGCCTAACGATGGTCTCGGCATGCAGGGATCTTCGATGGCAACGGCCAGCGCTGCAGGCGCCTTTGCTCTCGTCTATCAAGCACTAGGAGGTTGGGATGGATTTGTGAGTAACGATCAGTTTTCACTTGGCGGCCATCTTTTATCAAGAGAAGAGAAAGCAAAACTAGTTAAGCAAATCATCTTCATGACCGCTACCGAACTCAATACAAAACGAGAAATATACAAAAAAAATCCGTCTGAAAGCGCCTCCTCATCAGCAGGTCCGATATTAAATCGAGGTTATGATATCAATCAAGATCCCGCTGCTCAAAACTACGGCAAAGATCCCTTTGAAGGCTACGGACGTATTAACGTCGATGCTGCTGTCGATGCCGTGCTATTAGAGATAAAACCTGGCGAAGAGATTTCACAATTGCTTGTCTCTAGCGCCGCAACCTGGACATCAACAACACTCAATGACGACGGAATCTTTCAGGGAAGTTATGTCTTAGAAAAGGCTGAAATGCCAAAAGCTCTTGCGCGCCATTTTATTATAAAAAACCTTGAACCATCAAAAACTGTACATTTCAAGCTAGAAGTTCCTACAAAAGCTGATTTTGATCTATACATCTATCAACCAGCGCCCGGTCCTAACGGAGAACCGTTGTTACTCGCAAAAAGCACAACCGCACAAACCGGAGCGAACGAATCGGTTTCTATTAATCCCGGAGTTCTTGGGAAATACTACGTCGTCGCAAAAGCAGTCTCAGGCGAAGGCCTCGCAAGACTGCTTTTTACGCAATAAATCAGCGGTTAAAAATCTTCAACGAATCTGGAAAACTCAGAATGATCCACCAAAGGATTTCGGTTGTTCTGTTTCTCGACAATTCTTCGGTGACGTTCGGTTTCATCGTCTGAAACTGGGTCGAGCAGAATCCATTCTCTTAGAACATCCTCTTGATCGGGATCGATCGGAAGTTTGTAACGCAAGCTAAAATAGAACAATGACCTCGCGATATCTCCCTTGTCTTCATGACGGGGTTCAAAGCATCTCACTCCATTTTCGTCATCACCAATACGGCTTCCATCTTTCTCCCAAACAACCTTCTTCACGTTACAATATGGGTCATTGCCTCTTATAGAGTTAACATCGGATTGAGTGGGATATAAATGATGAAGGTCTGATTTTGCAATGCCTTGAGACCCCATACTTTGTGGCCATGCATGTTCTGCATTTACGATATTTGCATTGGGAATATCGTTAGTCTTTATACAGTAGTTCGTATACACGGTGCATACGACGCCCTCATTGTTGTCGATCTCTGAAAACATAGCATGGCGTGCTTCTTTATAAGATAAGACCGTTTGAACAGCTATAGTGGCATGGATACGATTTTTGAATTCGTCATCACAGGTATTAATCAAGTTTTGATAGATCGGTTCCAGGCTTTTGTGACTAACGGACAATTCGCCTAAAAAAGCACTCCACTTTGAAGCGCATGCTGCGTCATCAGTGAAGGAAAAGGCCGGGAAGCAAGGAATCGCATAGACGAAGAATACAAGAATACACCTCAATGGCACTCTGGTAAGTCGATCCATATTTTCCTCGAAAAATTAAATGTTCTGACGGTTCTTAGGATAAGAGTACTATAGATTGAGCAATAAGCATTTAAAAAAGGCTTTTGGAGTGTGGTTGTTCGACTTTCTTGTGGTCAACATTTATGTTATTAGGCGCTGTCAATAATTCACCTTTATTGTGTTAAATGACTTGAACCAAATGTCGGTAGTTGACAAA
>CAILAO010000186.1 GCA_903832105.1 uncultured Pseudomonadota bacterium
GAACTCAAGGTTTCGAGGTTGTGAAGCATCGGCCCTTCCACTGTGCCACCACCACTGTGCCCAACTCTGCACGCGTAATTGAAAACTTTAGGTAGTGTAAACAAGCCAATTTTTTAGTCAGGTTTGATCAAGAATTGTAAGGTGTGATCACGGAGTGTTATAGGACTGACCACAGGGCACAGCAATCCACTATAGTATTGAGCTAGTACAACGGTCGAGCTGTTACTAAGACATCAAATTTTTGCTCTTTTTATTTTGCTGTTTTTAATTTCTCATTAGGAACGTCCTAGAAGACGAACGAATCGTCCGATAAAAGAATTTGCCAAGTTAGTCAAAAAAACAGTTTATAACGATTTTCTTCCGTTTCATTCGAGATCTTTTAAACTTATATAAACCAGTTTTAGCAACTTTTGAGACGTTTTGTGCTCCTATATTTTCCGAAAATTATTGAAGCAAACTTGTTCAATTTATTTCACAAATCTTCATTTGTTTCGCTACTCTAATTTTCATTTGTAAGGCCAAAAAATAATCACTTAAATTGGAATAAAACAGAAAAAGTTTTCCATTTAAGAAGAAGGCCAAAACCGGGTTCGTAGTAGTCTGCGGCAGATATATAGATGCAGTGTGACCAGATGACTAGATTATTTGTCAAATACTTTGGGCTTTTACAACCGTGAAAATTGGCCCAATAGAATAAAATAATTGCCAAAATAGGTTAAAAATTGGCAAGTACGAAATAAATCCGTACAAAATTAACCAAGGCTTTTAAAACATTGCCAAAGTGGCGGAATTTAGCCAAATCTGAATTTTGGTCACACTGGAGGTGTCACATTAAGAAATAGAGATGGTGAAAAAGAACTAAATGAAGGTGGCTGCTAATGCATAGCTGTTTCATTGTTGGGTCCCCAATAAGAACAACACTATTAACCTAGGCAGTATTACTTCGTCTTTTGCAAATGGCTGTAGAATCTGGCGCAATCTGTAGTTGTCCACGTCCTTCATTCAAACAATAGAAAGTTGAATTATCGGTACCTAATATTTATTTCGGGTAAAACTAAAGTGTCTAAAGTATGGATATGAACAAACTTGGAAAAAGTGTTTCCGATAGTAATTTGTTTTGCCGACAACCAAGTGTGGTTTCTCAGTTATTATTTACAAAACAATCATTGGCACTACCACAAGAGAGTACAATTTCGTCCACACAATCGTACACTTTCCATATTTAATTTCAATGGATACAATATACCAACACAACGAAACAAATCAAGTCAAGAAGGTTTTATAAAAAAGTGAAGCTATGAAGCAGACGTTCTGCCAATGATTAAAATCAGAGCTGGCCAGTTCACGCCAAGTCATTACTAGTAAGTTAACACAATTTCTGATGCTTATTTTCCACTCAGGCAAATGTTAAGTACACATAACTAGGATTTGATTAACAAAATGTAATTAATAATCACACAAGTCCGAGCTGTAGCAACCGTCTAGGATTAGGAGTCATAAAACCTTGTCCAGCTTCGTCTTAAAATTATTTTTGTTTCCCTTTAGCTTAATCTTTTTGGTCATGAAGAAGGTATTCTGTTTGGTAAATTGTTTTAGATGTAGATTTGTAAGACACATTGTTGAATGAAGACACACGTGCGATTGGGATGCTTAATATCTCCAATATCTCCAAAAAATCTCCAAATATCTCCAAATTGTGCACCAAAACTTTGCGATAATTTTCAGATTTGCAAATAGTGCCAAATAGAATATCCATTATCCAACACGGAATGATCAAGGGATAAGTGTCAGTAAGTTTGAGAACGTTTGCATGGTCGCTACATTTGGTGAGTACTCGAGTGGGAGAATTCTATTTATAAACATCTTTTCGATGGCGAATCCTCACTATTTCAACCGTAACCCTATTTTGCTGGACTTCATAGATGATCCGATAGTCATTCACGCGCAGACGATAGGTGTGATCGCTTCCATGCAGCTTTTTTACGCTGGAAGGAAATGGATTTGACGATAACGCAGTGATAGCCGCAAGCACACGCGGAATCCACTGCCGGTCAATGTGACGAAGCTCCTTAGCGGCTGAAGCTTTCCATTCAATGCGCCAAATAGCCATCGCTTATAAGCTCCGCGACCATGGTTTCATGGGAAATGGTTGGTTCGTCACGTCGTTCGGCAATCGTGGCTAAGTCTTTCAAGTCTTCCAGCAATTCATCGTATTCGCGAATGGGAAGAATGACGGCTTTTCTTTGTCCCTTTGAATCCGTTATAAAACGCGGATGTGTTCGTAGCAAAACGGCAGGCATGGTCGTGTTGTCCTTTCTCTGGGGAAGCGAGGAGTCGTTATACAATAAAAGTTCGAGCCGGCTTCGCTGAGAGCTACGCCGAGCCAGGGGAAGTGCTAAAGTTGAAGAGAGAGAAAATATCAGTGGCAGTCGGCATTGGCAGCAAGCTTAAGGATCTCATCGACTGGAGGTGTTTTCACGGGGATTTTTCTATTTCATAAAATTCGCTCGTAACTGTTTCCCAGCCATTCGTAAAGGGCTCGCTCACTTTGATCAATATTTCTGCCGCTTGGCAAGAGCCACTGATACCAACTTTCCCATTCAATCTGCGGTTTTTCAAAAGCAGTATAATCGCACGGTGAGGGAATGGGGTTCAATCCCTGCTTCTGGAAGATCCTCATGGAACGAGGGATGTGCGAGGCGGAGGTGGCGAGAATTAATGCGGGAATGCGGGAATGCGGGAATGCGGGAATGCGGGGAGCTGAGGGAAGTGCGCGAGTGCTCGAAGGCGGATATTCAGAAATGGTGGCTGCTGGATGCAGGTTAGTCTCCGCCGATTGAGTGTCTCCATTATTCGCGCATTCGAGCATTCGCGCATTCGAGCATTCGCGCATTCGAGCATTCGCAAGCTTCGCTTCTTCTGAGGTATCACGAGCTGTCGTGAACATCGCGACACGGTTGGTCGGGAAGTTGAACCTTTGCATGTAGTCATCGAGCGCTATTTGCTTGACACTGTTTGATGCGTCGCCGGCCATGGAAACGATCAGATGGCTGTCGGGGATGAGCTTGGCGACACGGACACCTTCAAAAAGGCGGCGTTCAAAAACAGGGTTGTTCTGGTAGCGAATAGGGAGATCAGATTTTTCTGGCATGCCTTGTCCAAGGACAACAATCGGCGTTCCTCGGAGCGCCTCACATTGTTCAGGCGTGGGTTCAAAAGGAGGATATTGACGTTCGAGATTGTAAAGATAGGTACGTCCAAAGCCGTAACCAAAGAGAAGAAAAAAGAGTAAAGATAAAAGAGTAAAGAAACGGCCAGTCTTCTTATACTTCGTGAAGCGATAGAGAACCCAGCCCAGAAGGAAACATTCGCAGACCAAAGGCATGGGCATGAGAAATTGGGAGATGAATTTTTTGAGTTGGAACGGGATCATGATGCAAGACAGTTCTAGGAGAAATGCGCGAATGCTCGAATGCGGGAATGTGGGAATGTGGCGAACAAACACGCCCCGAGGACGAGCACCCTAGTACAAAGTCCGAACGTTCGTTTGAAGCCAGCCGAGCTGGAGAGGGGAGAAATGCGCGAGTGCGCGAATGCTTTAGTTGAAAGATTTAAACTGGGAATTGGAAACTGGAAGTTTGGAAAGCCTCTCCATTCGC
>CAILAO010000187.1 GCA_903832105.1 uncultured Pseudomonadota bacterium
CGAAGCAGAAGAGTTCTTTGGACTAAAAACCGTATTATGGTCATTAAAAGAGAGATCAAAGAAGAGCTTGACAGTGTTTTGGAGAAAAAAGGAAAACTGGAACGACTTCACCGTGCTGCAAGCATGATAAAAACCCTCGAAAATGATGATTCGTCTGATGGGCAGATGAGACGATTTGTATACTGCGTATCAACCCTGGCGCACCACGAACGCTTTGGGGGGCTCCCTGCAGCTCAAATAAAGAGAATCGTAGATATTGCCCAGACTATTCTTAAAGTCCAGGAAATTAAACCGGCGTCTTCTCGTCTTTCCTCCGTGTTCGGCGAGCTGCATTTAGTCCTGAGCCAACTCTATCGTAAGGAAGGAAAACATTGGGAGTCGGGATGGGAACATCATGTGTCTTTTCATTTGTCGAAAAACGATCCACCGGGAGGAGCAGCCTTTCAAAACTTCATCATGGCAAGCCGGGCGCTTCGTCTTGGTCAAGCCGATGCTGCGATCGAGCGATTTAAATTGGCGGAAGCCGGGAAGTTAAATGAATCAACGGCTGAACAAGTTAGGTTGTCATATCTCAGGGCGCTACGAGTGTCGGGTTGCCTTAATGAAGCGGAACATCTATCACAAAAAACGGAACCTATGTTAGAAACCTGGGACGGCAGTGCCAGGCGGGAGTTTGAGTGGGAGGTTGTTTGCAGAAACGTACAGCGAACGGGGCGGATAGGCGACATGATGTCTGCCGTGAAAAGAGGGGGGAGCCATTGGAAAGGAAGTTACGTTTTGGAAGCCTTTTTTTGGGCTCGCTCTGTTTCAGATCATATCTGGATTTCTCAATTCCCACGCATCAGGACTCTTCTTCGCCATAAAGAGCTCGATTTATTAGGTGCGGGCCTTTTATATCATTTGGCGAGGGATATGGAGGCATGGGAAGACAGCTCTATTCCGATATTTATCCGTTTAAGAAAGATGGGAGAAATTTTATCCAAGATTGGCGCTCTGATCACGATTGACGCGGAACTCCTCGTGCTCGCCGCAGCGATTCGCTGGCTGAGGCACGAAAAAATCTGGGATGTTGAGGAGCTTATCCGGGGGCGTTATTATACGCTGAGTTTTGCTCTAAGTGCCGGCAAAAATCGCGATGTCCTGGGTGTGTTGAGAACGAGTTAAAAAACGCTCTATAAAAGCTATATATTACAATTAGATACAGAAAAATATGGCGTTGATTAGTAATGTGAACGCTATGTCGATAGAGTATATCGACTATAGTCTATTAAAAATAGCATGTTAAACAGTAATCGTGTTTGCAAACTCTTTTATCGAAAAAAACATTTTCGCATGTAACACGTGCGTGATTTTTGTGCGAGTTAGTTCGTAACACATTAAATACAATAAGAATAAACGTGATTTATGTGGCTAAGTATTTTTCTGGCAACAACTTTGCATCTTCATATTGCGGGGAACAAACAACGATTTAAGAAAGGGGAAAGGTTATGTTCATTAAAACACGTTTCATTCAAATCATGTTGGTCGGAGTTTTGGGTTTCGTTTTCGCTTGTTCAACAGGTCATGTGACGAGAGCGGGTCATGAATCAAGTCAGGATTCAAAAATCTCGCAGTCTAGCGAAAAGGGAAGTCCAAAAAGTGCTGAGAATGTAGGAAAATTTTTTCTGACAGTTAGCGATTTTTCGAATGAAGATCAAGCGGCGATCAGCAAAATAAAAGTGACCTTGACCGCTGTTGAAGGCGATATTGCGCCTTTGGTTTATACGTTCGATCCATCGGCGAAGGTAGAAATAGGCAATATCCCGGTTGGTGTTTATAGTCTCGTTCTAGAACTTATAGGTGCCGATGGCAAAGTCTACAAAAAAGGCGAAGCTACGGTAAAAATTGAAGCGGGAGTTGTCGTAGAAACGACGGTTGAGCCCAAGCCAGTTGATTCAGGTACTGGCGGAATCATTATCCATGTCCCAAGTGACTCGGATGATCCACAAGTAATATTCGACAATCTTTCGACTGTTCAGGCTAGCGCGATGTGGAGCGGTTACCTGACTCTTACGAAGGATTCAGGTACCGTTTTAGTGCATAAATCCTTTGGACGAATGGACGGTCCTTCTGACATTCCGGATCGCGATGAGAAAAAAGTTTTTCCAGTCGAGAAGACCAACGAAGCGATTAAGGTTCTTATTGAAGACTATCTGTCTCATCAAGATGGTGTGTGTTTTGACGCTGGCGAGTCGATTCAGCTTACTATGCAAGATGGTTCCTCGAAGAGCGTCCGTAACTGCCAAGTCTTTGAAAAATCAGACGCCATGATTGACTATCTTCGCGATACCGATCCCACGATTGAGGCCGAAGTTAATGAAAAATTCGCAAAGATTACGAGTGTTGAACACTCGAGTGGTGGAATGGCGGGATGGGGCAAAATAAGCCTATTTAAGGATCAAGCGCAAGAAAACGTCATCTTCGAAAGTGAAATGATCGGGCAAGAGCACAAGGGTGGATCATCCACACTTGATGTAAACTTCGTCAACGAGACGATCAAATTCTTGATCATGGACGCTGTTAAATACCAAAAGACGGCCGATAGCTCCGTGATGTGCACAGATGCGGGTGAAGGGATCACCTTAAACTACGGGATGGGATACTCAGAAAGGATCTTTGCGAGTTGCCCTGGGATGCTTTACAACGCTGTTCCAAATCTCGCCGATCTGTATAGGATGCTCGGTTTATAAAAATCTGACTGGGGGTGAATGAGAAAGCCCCCGTTTTTGGTTTTAATATCGGCCTGTTGTGAAAAAGGCCGATTTTTGTATTAAGGTTTCGAGCGAAGGTGCCGATTGTAGTAACGAGGGGGAGCTTTAGCTATATGAAATTCATAGCCATCATTTTTGTTTGTATTTTTTTCTCTAGTTGCTCCAGCGGAGAGTTCTCTAGACTGACAAAAACTCGTTCGACTCATGACGATACGAAGACGGAAAATAAAGCGCCTACCGATGCCGGCAGGCCATCCGAGGGGTCCGAGGGCATTCCTGGATACCTCGTGGATCCTGCAATGATCACTATTATTGAGGGGGTAAATAACTCCTATGCGGTTACAGCGTCCTCAGGCGCTATTAAAAGTGACCAGGGCTCTCCGGATAAAGTTGTAGTTGGGTTTTGGCAGGCAGAGCAAACAGATGTCATTAAAGTTTTTTCTTCATCAGATGGAAAAGTAAAGAGTTTCTCGGCGCAGAGTGTAACGTCGGTAAATCCAGCTAGTGACGGTGGATTTAAAGTCACAGTTACTATTCCTAAGGGAAAATTGTTGGTGATAACAACAGAGCAAAAAATTTCCGAGGGGACTGTGACGATTGAAATTCCCGAATCAAGCCCCAAACCAATAGTTGCGATGAGTGATCTTTCGTCCGCCGAAAAGAATAAGAAGATAGCGGCAACTCTAAGCGAAGGCGATATAA
>CAILAO010000188.1 GCA_903832105.1 uncultured Pseudomonadota bacterium
AGGCGGAAGTGGGGGCGGAGGTGAAAGTGGGGGCGGAGGTGGAAGTGGGGGCGGAGGCGGAAGTGGGGGCGGAGGCGGAAGTGGGGGCGGAGGCGGTAGCAGTCTTCCGGTCCTCGAAAAGGGCGATTCGTTTGTTGCCAATTTGAACGTTAAGCAAAATTCAGAACAGCAAAATATGCCGCTTCCGAACATCACTAAAGAGTGTTCTGGTGTGTCTGCTCTTTCTGGATACAAAAATTGGAACTATCAGGGAGATCAGATGCCGGAAACAATGAATTTTTTCTGCAGCGATATCCAAGTAAACGACGAGTTCGCAGGAGCGATGAAAATAGTCTTTAAAGACTCCGCATGGACGGAGGAAAAATGGGTCACACGATACGGCTTTGACTTGACCGCGATGAAATATAAACCTGTCACGACCGACGTTATGTGTCCGGAAGGAAAAGTTGCGCTTGGATTTTCTTCGAGAAATAGCGATGGTGATCAGTTTTTTGACTTTGTAAAACTGGAGTGTGTTTCGCCGAATGCGGAAATCAACAGGTCTTCAAAAACCCAGACTGTTCCTATGAAAGTTGGAAAGGCGACTGCCGTGCAACCAGCAGAAGCCTACGGTTCCGAATACCAATGCCCGCAGGGTCAATTGATGGTCGGATATCAGCTCACGACATCAGAAAAACCCTCACCTCCATTTTCGCACTTCGGATGTTTACAAAGAGTCACTAATGGCAAACTTGTTTTCAAACAAAAATCTAACAGTCTAGTCGTAAGTTATACGTCCGAGGAATATCTGGCTCTGAGCGCAGACGTAAAAGCTGATCTCGAACAAATTTGCGAAAGCCCCGTGCCCCTCACAGATTGGCTCGGAAATGAAATCCTCGATGAAAGCGGTCAAAAGATTATGGTCAAGGGAAAAGCTATTTGGAGCGTTGGTCAAGACGTCAACGATCCTTTCGGGACCGGAGGAAATCCCAACCAATGGCCTTGGACTTGGAAGTTCGGCACGATGAGCGTTCACTGCTCGACGCTGGAGCCAACAACAATTCCAGCATTTAAGTAGATTCTGCTGAAAAAATGTTTTCAGCAGAATCTATCCCGAGCGATAGCGAAGGGATAGCGAAGGGATCTCAACATAACACAATGTTTTCAGCAGAATCTAAGTAAGCTTCGCCAACATATGATTTAGCAATCTCATCTGTTCATCGATAATTTCGATTTGCTCCATTTGATCGACAATGGAGGGATCAATCGTGAGATCGATATCCTTCTGTTCTCTTGCTAGCTTTGCAAGTTCTCCGACCTTGCGTTTCAGAAGATCACTACGCGGAGTCATCCTGAGCAACCGGCGATAAATATCGAGGGCTTTCGAAAAATGCCCCTGGTTTGCATAAATATCGGCTAGGGTCGTCGAATCGAGTTCAATCCCACCGGGAGCCTTTGTCAATTCAGCGAGTCTGGGGACATCTCCTGGTCTCAAAATTTCACTAAGAGGAACAACATGAAACCCTGCACTGCTATCGGTAGGATCAGCGCCGGACATCGTCCTTGTTTGAACCGCTGAGAATTTCGGGCTTATATCGTGTTCGTTAAATTCTTCGGTGCTTCTTTCCGGCTTGGAAATCGGTGGTTCTAGACCTCTTTTCTCTTTTGCGTCGACTTCTTTAACTTCCTCGGGATTTCCTAGCGGTAGCTTCGGAAGAGTGAGCGTCGTTCCTCGTTCTTCAAAGCTTTTTGTAAGATGCCGCCTCGCTGCCAGGAGACCAGCCCCCTCAAACTGCTCGCCCAACTTTTGTGTTTCAGCATCAAGCATGTGCTGCACTTTCAAGTGATGGTAGGTCGATGTCGCAATGGCGTTCGAACCAATAAGGATCGCCAACTTAAAGCGAAGCTTTTGAGCTAGCACATTATCACGAAGCGACACTGGGGACTCATCAAGATTCCTCCACGCCTCGGCGACCATGCCTTTATTAAGCAACTCTCGAACAAGCACGACCCGCGCCACGGTAAATCCCGGGTGCATTGTCACTCCCTGGACCATGAGCTCTAGGCTTTCGTCTATTAATTTATGGGACCTTAAAATATCAGCGATCGGAAGAAAGGTTCGTCCAGAGGGATCTGCATTGAATCGTTTGACAACTTCGCGCTCCGTTTTAGATAGCGGCAAATTTGAAAGTAAATTGAGCCAGGGATTGACCATAAAATGTCCCTAATTTTCCTCTTCTGGGTCTGTTAAGTAAATACTCGTACTGGTGTCAGTGCTGACTTCATCATCATTGGCGACCGTAAACTTCATCGGTGTTTCCATACTCGTTGCTCCGGAATGTGCTGAAAACGTAATCTGGTTTTCTATGCCTTGCACACACATCGGCCACACTTCTATATTTCCCACCCCGCAACTATCCGTACACCATTGCGACTTCGGAGTCACGATACCAATGTACCGCGAAGGAAAATATTCTGTTGTCTTTGTTCCGTCATCCTTTTCCGTTTCAACTAGCGAGACGTTTTCTGCTGACGATCTGTCTGGGTCCAAAATCCCATTGACGACGGGCTCAAATGTGATACCCGGTCTGGGTTCATCCCAATCCTGATGCGTAGCTCCCTTAGGCGGTGGTTCTGTAATCTTAAATCTTATCGTAATAGCGCGTGCCATTGAAATAGACGTCACGTCCTTACTGAAAGCAGCCTTGCATGCCAAAGTGTAATCTTCCGCTCCATCGAGTGGCGCGATTCTAGCATAAGGAGATGAGAAAACCGCATTACGGCAATTAACGGTGCATAATCCCGGCGTCGCGGGCTTCCCTGCGAGGCAAGCTTCCAACAAAACCATCGCAAAGAATACCACCAAAACCATTGAATACCCGATACAGCACCTTTTGCTTTTATTAAAATGCCCCATACTAACACCTCGCGCATCCATTATTCGAAATCGGCATAATCATCCATGCTGGAATCTCCAGCACCGTTCTCAGTTTTCGCGTTGCCCTCGTTAAAATTGAATTCGCCATTTTCAAGGTTGTTGACTTCGCCACTCGCAGTGCCTTGAGATGGCGCTGCCGCGTTAGGATCAGCACCAAAATTATCCCCAAAGTTTTTGGCATCATTCGAAAGCTGTCCTTCAGCCGGTGTTTTTGCCACCGGAATGCCATTTGCTGGTGGCGCCCCGTTTGCTGGCAAAACGTTACCAGAAGACGGTGGGGGAGCGTTTCCGTTGAGGGAGGCATTATTTGAAAAGACGTTATTGCTCCCACTGATATTTGAAGAAGCTGCAGCGGCAGCATTTGACGAAACTACGGTAGCTTTAGCCGGCTTTCCAAGGGCCTCAGCAGCATTGAGGATGGTTGGCGTAACCATCATCAACAAATCCCGTTCAGTATCTTGATTAATCTGTGTCCGAAACAGCGCACCGATAATAGGTAGACTCGAAAGGTAGGGGAAACCAGATTCCAGGTGATCAGAATTGCTCGAATAAAGACCTCCAATAACAACCGTCTCACCATTTTTTCTGAGAAGCGTCGTCTTTAGGCTCCTATCAGTCGAAGAGGCATCAGCACTTCCCGCCGCAGTTCTTGGATCATTACTTTCAAGTGTTATTTCAAGCTGAATCTGACCATCTCCTGTAACTTGAGGTCTCACAGTCATTTCTGTATGGTATTTTACCTGCGACATGCCCGGAATATTATTATTCCCCCCCCCACCTCCTGCCGCATTTGGAAGACTGATATTGTCTCCTAAAATCCTGAAATAGTCGGAACGGCCACCCACAATTTTTGCCTCTTGAAGATCAGCCACATAAACAGTATTGGTCTGTAGAACTTTTGTTGTTTGTTTGACTTCTCCAAGTCTTAGCTGCAAATCCAAGTCAATCGCGTTGTTAATACTCCCGAAATGTATGTCGAAACTTGATCGCGGTGAGGCAATACCACCCGCGCCAGTATCTATCGCATAATTGGATGTCATATAATTTGGGAAAGGCATCGTTCCAAATCCAAGTCCTCGCGCTTGGTCGTAATTTAACTGCCCCCCCCAATTGATACCGAGTGCTGACTTTAAATCCTTCAGAACTTCAGCCATCCTCGTCACGATCTTGATTTGTGGCGTTGGCCTATCCAGCCGTTCAACTAAAAGCTTGAGTCTCGCAAGATCATTGGGAATCGCTTCAATTACTAGAGAATTCGACCTCGTGTCAGCCACCACACGAACGGACTTGTCGATATCGATGGCTTCCTGAAGTATAGACTGCACGGTCGGAACCAGATCCTGAGCCTTGGCATGGGAAAGCCTAACCACCAACGTTTTCTTGGGTGTTAGAAGCGCGGTGATCTTCCGCGCCTCGATGATATCTTTCTTCTCTTCGATCAACTGATTGAGGGAATCAATTCTAATCACGTTGGGACTCACCTCAATCATACCGAGATTGTGCGTTTCGAGAATTGCTTTTAAAGCATCGGTCCACGGAATATCTTTTAAAGAAACATTTACTAGTGTATTGGGATCAACTGACCCGCCTTGCGCTCTCTGGTTCGCGCCGATCCCCCCACCTCCCGAACCCAAGATAAAATTGCGCCCGCTTTCTTCCGAAATCGCGCGAATCACTTCGATTAAGGGCGCTCCTCTGAAATCCATATTTATCGATCGCGCAAGCGATGCTGGCTCCGTTGTCATCTCAACATCTTGGCCCTCCAGTTCCTCGCTGATCGCCATTTCATAATCTTTGGTGGCGGCAGCTTCTTTTGCTTTTTTCCCTTTCTCGACCTTATTTTCAGGACTATTCATTTCCAGGTTTTTATTATTAATGAAGAGATTTTCATTGCCACTTTGCGTTGGATTTTTAAAATTGCCAGAGGCTCCACTAACAGTATTTGATGGAAAAACGTTTCCACCCTTCGCGCTAGGCCCACCAGAAGCGTTACCAAATTCGTTGCTCCCTCCTGCATTAGAACCCGCTGCATTGCTTCCGAAGTTTCCGAAATTTGCATTTCCCCCGCCACCGGCTCCGTTATCCTGCGCCACGCCCATCAAACTAAAAGATCTAACAACTTCGAACCTTGGTTTCTCCGAACTGCCCGGCTTTAACCTCGTCCAATCATCCCCTTCAAAATCGACAGAATTCTCTTCGAAATCGCCAAAGTCACTATTGGAGCCTCCTCCGCCAGAGGTTTTCTTCTTTTTACCTTTGTTATTAATCTTTTCTTTTGAAGACTTCGAGGGTTCTGGGTTACCAAAGCCGCTATTGTCAAATTGCTGCATGCCAGCACCAGAACTACCCTGTATTCCCTGATTCAACGGGGCATTCATGGACTGCTCACTGGCTCCACCGCTTGAATTCATGTTACCAGCATTGACAGAAATATTATTAAGAATCTCCGCTTCTCCAGACTGCAGATTTCCATACTCGTCAGAGACGGCTTGTACATTGCCATTGCCGTTTACTTCACCGGGAGCTGCTTCATTCGGGTCCTTTAAAGCAAGAAGTTTTCCTTCTTCTTTTGGCATATCTTTAAAGATTTTTTCTCCAGGATCTGCAATGAAAGCGTATCGCTTCATGTTATCTGGAAGCTCACTTCCATCTTCAATTTCAGGAAAGAACGTATAATGAGAGAGATATTCTGCAAACCCTATCGGGGCCGCGCCAACCGAATAATTTCCATAGTATCGGTCAGGGATTGGGAACGTGATCATCACGTTCCCATTATGAGCCATTAACCTCGGTTGCGCGATTTCTCGCAACGTCAGGACAACATCGACGGTGTTATTCTCGGTGTTGGGACGCATCCTAATAAAGGCTACAGGAGAATGAAACTCGCTTGCGTCGATGTCTCGTCTCAGTTTTTTCCACAGGTTTGTGCCGAAAAATCTAATGATAACTTCGCTTTGGCGGGATTTGTTCACTTCCTGAAGAACAATAAATTTCGGACTTCCGGTCGTTGTAATCGTAATTTTGACGACCCCCTGATCGCTCTTATAGTCGTACCCAACCCACCGCAGTTCAGCCGTGATTGGCGTATAAGCTTGAACATAGTTTTCTTTAAGAGCATAAAAAACTCTTTCACGTCCTGAAGGACCTGATTCTTCTCCGGGCGCCGCTTCTGACAGGGCATTTGCATTTGCGTTCTTATTTTCTACAACTGACTCGCCTGATTCGCCCGACACTTCCTGAGGATTTTGCATATTTGTGTCGTTAATCGACTCTTCCGGCGCTAGCTCGTTAGCTAATGTTTCTACCTCTTGAACTCCTTGCAGGTTGCCTGAAAAGTTTGTTGATGCTGTGGGATTAGTTACCATTCCAGCAGGAGACACATTTCCCGATGGTTGACTATTAGTCAGTGCCTCATTGGAGGATTTTGCATTGTTCCAGCCTGAGTTTTCCTCGTTAAAAGTCTCATTGCCTTGAGACCCGCCGTTACTGTTGTTATTGGTCTCTTGATTATTCGCTCCCTGCTCACTAAAGTTAAATGACTCCCCATCGTCCTGTGCACTTGAACAGCCATAGAAACAAAGAAGAAACATGAAAAGCCTTAGCAGGAAAGCGGTCTTCTTTTTTGAGGAGTTCCATTTCATCTTTAATTCCCTTCTATCATTCATAAACACATTAACCCTTCGGAACTGGAAGCGGGATACTGTTATAGAGAACCGTTGGCGTTGCTCCTCCGCCCACCGGTGTCGGCGACGGCTGGGGCGAAGTTACTGCCGACTGTCCTGTCGCTTGCGACGACGGTCCTGGCGCAGGTATGGGAGCCGCTGCCGCAGGACCATTAGTCGGCGGAGGTAAAGAAGCCGGACTAGCATTGATGCTTTTTCCTAGCGGTGGAATCAGATCCAAATATTCCGGAACTTGTGAAGCCGCCGGGAAGTTTGGCTCCGTGAGAACACTATTTTTTACGTCTTCAATGTTTCGTGCTGCGCCTTTCTGAGCTTTGAGCACGATAGGCTGCCTTGTTTGCTCATCCCTCTCCTGTTTATTGAGCGACCCAAGCCTCAAGAGTCGATCCTCAAATTCTCTCGTTCCGTCCGGCAAGAGTCGATACTCACGAACAACCGCAGTGTCATTTGTTATATCGACAATTTTACCACCCGAGTTGCCTAGGGAGTCTCCTACTCGAGCAATCACACCAATGTTATCGGGCGTCATGACGAGAGCTTTGCGCTCCCCTGTCGACGTTTGCCAAATTCCACTAATTTTAAGTTGGCCCCAAGAAAATTTCTGGAGCTGGCTTACGACTGGAATTTCTTCGGGATAAATATCGACTTCTTTCGCCGGTTTCGTCGCCATTAACGGCGGTACGAATGGGTCTTCTTTATTGAAACCAGCATAGTGATATTCTGTTGATGATTCCACTATGTCCTCAACCTTAACGGAGTTTGTAATGTCCTGACCCTTATACTTCTTCATTCGTTCCGTTTCCCACTTTTTCTTGTCTTTATCATGCTCTTCTTTTTCTTTGGCCTCAAAAAGTCCATCTTCGTCATCTTGCGCAAAAACCGGATCTCCGAACCAAAGAATCGCCCCCCCGAAAAGCCACAGGGCAACCAAACAGTAGCGCCCTATCGCGGCAATGGCTTTGAATGCCGCGCAATTATTCGCTCTTGCTGTGTAGCTGTTAATCACTTATCGGAACCTGCGCCTTCTTTTCCTTCCGTCTTATCGGAACTCCCTGAATCTCCCGAATCTTTATCTCCGTTCTCGCTATTTTCATCGGATGGTATCGACTCGTCTATCTCGTTGCCTGTCGTTGAGGCCCTGAACAAGACAAGGTTTACAGTCGTATCTACCTTTGTATTCTCGCGAAGTTTTGTCGCAGCCGCATATTCATTTCCACCTGCTGTTGAGACATAAGAACTCTCCTGGTCTTGCCCAACAATCACTCGCGAAAGGGAGACGCCACGCACATTGACCATATTGTTAAGTCTGAGAACCTTGTCGAAAAAGTCCGCGGTTTGTATATAGGAGCCTCTCATTTTAAGTTCAATCTGTTGCTCAAGATACTTAAACTTGCCGCCAGCCTCACTCTCTACCCGTGGCGCAAACGACTTCAGCTCGGCCCCGGAAGCATCTGCAATAGATGCCACTTTTTCCAAAACATTTGACATGTCAATTTTATCCGGAAGTTTCTCTTTCGCCCTTGCGATCTGTTTTTCCACATTATTTCGTTGTTCTTTCAGCTTCGGGAGTTGCTTTTTTTTGCTTTTTGCATCTTCTAACTTGGTTTTTTCCCCAGCAGCTTCTTCTTCGACATCAGCCAACGCCTGATTCAAGGTTTCAATTTCTCCATAATACATTGCAAAAACAATGAGCG
>CAILAO010000189.1 GCA_903832105.1 uncultured Pseudomonadota bacterium
ATCGTAAGGCAAGTTCGCATAACCCCGTTCAGTGCAATGAATTATGCATGATTCTTTTATTTCCGCAACAAATTCTGCAACATTTTTACAGACCGCTCATTTGAAGCGCTTCTAAGCGGCCAGATTCGGTTGAGTGCGAATAGTGGTCATTAAGAACGCGCTCATCCATGTGGCCGGTGATCTGCATTATGTCCTTATTGGGAACCCTCATGCTCTTTAGGTGGGTTATTAATGAGTGCCTGAAATCATGGGGATTTGCCTTCCGCTCCAATATCTTTTCGCTCACCTTATGCAGGTAATTCCGGTATGTTTCTTTTTTAATCATATTCCCTTTTGAGTTGGGGAAAAACAGGTCGGAATTGCTCTTCCTTAAATTCGCATACCGCGCCATAACATCCGCCAATTTCGAGTCGATGGTATTCAGGGTAAACTCCCTTCTGTTTTTCCTGAAAGCCTTTTCGATAGTAATGGAGACGGGACTTCCCGATTCCCAGCGAATATTTTTGGTTTTAAGCGAAAGAGTTTCATTAATCCGCCATCCCAATTTGGCAAGTAAGTACGTCACCGCATAATACATGGAGTTATCCTGCTCCATGCTATCCAGAATTGATTTTTTCTCGGCGAGGGTCAGTACCACCTTATTCTTTATTTCGAATTTTGGCGTGGGCAGAGTCCGGATCTCCTTATAAATACTATCGCTACAATAATCGGCACGCCAGAATCTGCTAATAATCGCTTTTAGATGACCCAACTCAGTCCTCCAATTCAGCTTCAAATGTGTCATGTTATAAGATTGGTAATCAAGAAAAACCCCTTTGGGCAGATCATTTATGCATTTTATCGATGGATAATGCTTTTGGAGAAAGCCAACGAAAAACCGATTAAAGATATTCATCGTCTTATTGATCGTGCTGTAGGCGCAGGGCTCAGCCCTATTATTAATGGTGCTCGTCTCCATCATTCGCAACAAAACGTCATGGAGCTCTGAAAAAGCAGCCTTCTTCTTATCGTCCAATTCACGATGAGGATGCTTTTGAGTATATTCATTCATCCAATGCGTTCTGCGTCGCGCCGCTTCAAGGTATGATTTTTTTTCGAGCTTTATTGTTTTGTAAACACGCTTATTGGGATAAGGACAGAAATTCAGCTGACAAACGTAAAAACCCCGTTTGTCTATCTCGCTGACTCCTTCCCGAAAAGCAATACCGGAATGGTGCCTATTTGTTTTCGACATTAGCTTGCATTCCCCTGTCATTGACCCATCTCCAAAATGTTGCTTCTACCGCGTAAGTTCTTTTTCCGATCCTGAATAACGGACAACCATTCCGCTTCCGCCATTCCCGCTTTCGCACCGTATTTACTGAAACGTTCAAAACAGCCGATATTTCTTCGGTTGTAAGCAACCGCTCCTCATTATTTTCCGCCCTCTTGTCCATCAGTATGACCCTCCTTTCTAGCCGTAATAATTTAAGGAGGACCCCCTGACGCTTCGCCGACATCCTGCGGCTTATGCCGATTTACAATGTGAGACATTTATGTCCCACATTGTAATATAACAAATCCGCTCTAAATATTCAAGGGGTTTTTCTTAGGCTTTGTGGCGGTACTTTTTGGGGATTTTTAGCGCATCACGGTTCTTCAAATATCTCTTCATCTCCCGGTCTGTCAAATAATCCCGGGAGCCGTAACGGATCAACATGATCCTTTTGCGCCATATTGCGGAACGCAAGCCACTCCAGCTTAGCCCGTATTTTGCTGCGGCATCTTTGGGAGCAAGCGCATCCTGCGGAAGCTTTTTCATCATTACGCTTTTTCTTTCCATCACACGTCGTATATTACTAAGAGATTTCTCGTTACGCCATGTTTGTTTTAGCGATAATTTAGAAGAGCTCACAAAGGACCAACACGGCACCGCTTTTCAGCGTGGATCCTCCACTAATTTTCAAAGAACACTTTTTTATAATGACATCAACCCAGTTCCTTGCCATGGGTTATCTGATGCTTCAAAAACAGATCCCTCCCCCGTTCAAGTTCCCTCTGGAGATCCTCGGGCTTCGGCAGTTGAAGTTGATACTTCGCAACAAAGATGCTGTTACTCATACCGCCCGTGGCATATTTAACGCACGTGCCGCGCTTATCCGAACAAAGGATAATTCCCAAGGGGTTATTTTCTGCTTTCGGGAGGAGATGGTCTTTGGCCCAGTTGAGATAAAAATTCATCTGGCCGGCGTGCGAGTGCGTGAACCTCGAAACCTTCAATTCCAAAATCACATATCGAGCAAGGGTGATATGGAACAGAATAAGATCTATCCGATAATCATCCCCGTCGAGATTGAATCTCTTCTGACGAGCGACAAACGTAAATCCGCAGCCAAGTTCCAAGAGGAACCGTTCCATGTGTCGGATCATGGCATCCTCGAGATCCGTTTCGGAATACTCATCCTTCAAATCAAGGAAATCGAGGACGTAGGAATCCTTTATCTCATCTTCCGGACGGACCATGATGGGATGTTCATTAGCTTTCTTTAGAACAAGCTCTTTGCGTTTTGAAAGCGAAGTCCTCTCATAAAGCATTGCCTGGATTTCGCGATCCAGCTGTCGGACTACCCAATGCCCCTGAACGCATAGGTTTTGATAAAAATGCCTTTTCTCAGGTTCCTCAATCCGCAAAAGAAGGCAATAGTGAGACCAGGATAAAGGAAAGCTTCGAGCAATCTTTTCCAAAACCATCTGGAAATTGCCGGACGTCAGGGGCATCTTGCTCATCGCAGATTGTTCAGACGGTGTCTGAACAATTCCATCCAGAGAATAATTATTATAAAATTGCCGCATCAGACTAAGGGTTACATAACCATATCCCTTCCGAAATCTTTTAGTCAAATCACTCGCCAACGTTCTTAGCAGAGCTTCTCCGTATTCCGCCCGCAATCTCCCTTTTTGCTCGTGCTCCACTATTTGCTGTCCCATAAACCAGGCATTTGCCAAAAGGACGGTGTTGACCTGACGAACAGCCGTTTTCCGGCTCCCCTCGATCAGGAGGGAAACTCTTTCGAGAAGCTTTATATAGTCATCGCTCCTGGGGGCTGGCAGACCCTGTTTTTCAAGCTCGGACATGAGGGACCTCCTTTACGTGAGATAGAACTTTCGTATTTTTGCTTTCGACATATTCCCGCGCCGCGTCATACGACGCCTTGCTTCCGATATCAAACCACGCTCCGTCAAACTCAATCCCGTAAAGCCTCTCTTTGACTGTGAGCCACGCGATAAAATCTCCGATCTTCTCGGGGTTGCGCTTTTCGATCTCAAGATATTCATAAACACGCAGCCGGAAGCTGCCGGGAAGAAAATACGCGCCGATACTTACTTGAGTAGCTCTGGGATTGGCGGGTTTTTCTTCAAATTTCATGATCCTGTGATGCTCATCCATTTCTACCACGCCGTACTCCTTGGCAAGGGAGCTGTCTTTTACGTCATAAACTCCTACAAACGCCGATTCGCGGTGTCCCAGCGCCGGAAGAAGCATATAGCCGAGTGGAAAGTCGAAATAATTGTCTCCACAAAAGACGAGGAAATCGGCACTGCCGCAATAACCCGATCGAAGCGCGAGAAAGAGATCCCGTACAGCGCCACGACTTTTTTCGTGCTCGCATACCCTGTTTGAAAGAATATGAACGGGTTTTGAATATGATGCGGCTTTTTGCCAATCAAGGAACTGACGGTAGAACCGGCTGTTCGAGACAAGGATCACCTCATCAACCGCCGAAAGTGTGTCCAACTTCCCCATCAAATGATCCAGAATGGTTTTTTTTCCGACCCTCAAAAGCGCTTTCGGCAGATCCAGTGTCAGTGGATAAAGCCGGGTTCCAAACCCAGCGGCTAAAATAATAGCTTTCATGTGACTGCATCCTTTCTGTATTGAATGGTTTTTTCGGGAGAGTTCGTATCGATCCTGACCGACGCTTGCATCCCATACCGGATATCCGTGGGAAGGTCCGTGAGCCTGATCTCGCAGGAGATTACGCGCCTTACTTTAAAAACTTTTTCCACTTGCTCGATCGTCCTCGGCGCAACGTGTACCACTTCTCCCGTGATCCGCCGCGTGGGATAGGCATAAAAAGAGGCTTGGACCTTATGACCGACCTTAATTTTTTTCACATCCTTTTCCAGCACCAACAACTCAAGAAAATAACTTCCGGGATCCGCCATCTCGAGTACGAGATCCCCTTCCTTGAAGAACCCGCCAAGATGGTCTTTGGGATCATTGAGAAGAACCCCGTCAAAAG
>CAILAO010000190.1 GCA_903832105.1 uncultured Pseudomonadota bacterium
GCGGAAACTGTCGAGGAAACGCTTTCGTTCTTGCATTTTTGTCTTATGCGTCAGCACGGGAAGTATAAAGATTCTTCCAATTTTATAGGCCATGGCGTTGTCTTCTGTAAAAATTAATACACGATCCTCAACGTGGTCCTTTAAGATGTTCCAAAGCTCCTCAATCTTTCCCTCCGAGGCCTGAGATAAAAGTTTTTGTTCTCTATAAGCTTTAATAGCAGCGCGACCTTCTGGTGTCCGAGAAGCCTTGTAGAGAAATTCCATCCATCCGTTAGGATGAGAAAATGAGATGCCGCTCTTTTTTAAAAAAGAAAGATAGATGGCTCGCGCATCTTCGTAAGCCTTTTGCTCTTGAGGGTTAAGAGGTACCTGAACGCTGATCACATCGTAGGGAGAAAGGACATCAGATGCCATGTGATGAATATCTCCGGAGTAAACCAGAGGTCCAATGAGTTCAAAAATGACGTTTTCTTTTCCATCAGCCCTTTCAACCGTGGCAGAGAGCCCAAGCCTGAATGGAGCAATAGCTGCCAGGGCAATTGTCTGATAGTGTGGCGCAGGAAGATGATGACATTCATCAAAAACAATCAAGCCGAATTGATGGCCGATGTATTCAACATGTATGAGCGCCGAATCATAAGTTGCCACGGTAATTGACTGAATATCTTTGACTCCGCCGCCCAGAATTCCAATCGACAGAGTAAAGTATTTTTTTAAAACACTTTGCCACTGTTCCAGAAGATCGATTGTTGGCACCACGATGAGCGTTGGTCGTGCGGTCTCTGCAATGCATAGTATCGCTAAAATGGTTTTGCCAGAACCAGTCGGGAGCGAGATGGTACCTTGAGACCCCGCAGCAAGCCACGAAGACAGCGCAGCCTTTTGGTGTTCGCGCGGGGTAATGGAAGTTTTAAGAGGGCATGTAAGGCGTTCGTAGTTTCTTGCGCGATCAATTAAAGTTAGGTTTTTTTGTTTACAAGCTAGAACGATGTCTTTATAAAAACGTCCCTGAGATCGCCACTGGAGAGTTCGCTGGTCCCACGCTACAAAAGGAAGATCTGCGAGGAAAGACCCGAGCGACTCACAGACCCCTTCCAGTAGCAAGGTTCCTCGTTCGAAAAGAAGTGTGATGTTACTTTTGGTCTCCATTGCTTTCATTTCGAAAATACAAGATACCTGCAAGGCAGGCATAAAAGATGCCACTGATAATTGCCGTTCCGACGCCAATCCAAAAGCCGAGTGTGATCCACTGTGGGGTGGACGAACCGGAAAGCCTGAATATAACCCAGAAATTTGCCAGAAGAATTAACACTATAAAACTAAGCGCTAAACCTTTTGCCGGCCACGAATGCCGTAAAGAGCGGTGTGTATTTTCCATAGATAGTAACGGAACCTCACATACTAAGAAGTCACATTGAAAGCCAAAGCGGCCTTTGCTATGTTCTATCTACTAGGGAGGGGAGACTTATGACAACAATATTCTTCCAATTGAGCAGTCTTGCTGTGATTTTTAGGATTTTTATAGCGTTATCCGTGCTGGTAACGGGGTGCGGTTTGAGTAAGAAGTCGGATGATCAACCAGACTCAGTCGCAGCACCTGTCGTGAGTGGCTCTTCCAAACATGGACTTGCTTTTTCGGCCGTACCGACTAGCTCAACGTTTCGCGGCTCAACAATGTATTATTATGATTTTGCGGCTGGAAATATTAGAGAGCTTTTTACGAGTGAGTCGGACAACCCTTTTGTTATCGCGCTCGGGACAAAAGTATTTTTCTTCCTGCGTGACAGAACCGGCGCAGATTTCAAGATTATTGAACCAAAAAGCACCTCATCGATTCCAACGACTCTTAGCATTGCTGATATTGAAGAGGGAGATCCATGGGATGTGGTCACTCTCCCCAATGACACTTCAAAGATGCTGTTGGCACTTCGTGAGACTGGAAGGCTTTTGCTCGCAGAGACACAAACCGGCAAAGTGCTCGACATGCCTGATATTCAGTGGGAAACAGATGGAGAGGACTTTCGTCCCATCGGACTTGCAAAGAAGGGGAGCAGTATCTTCGTCCTGCACCATGGCTTGGATTCTCAAAAAGAGGCGAATAACAGCCAGAGGATTTTTGTCTTGAAGAATGAGAGTGCAGGTGTCCTCGCGGCGGAGGATCAAGATGCGTCGACCGTTGGTATAGATGGAGTAAAGCTTAGGGCTTCAAACGCGACGAAGTTTTTTCATACTGACGAAAGTTCCTTTCTTACAGTGGGTCTCTCGGCGAGCTGGATGGGAAGTAACACTTCAGCCGCTGCTGAAGTGTTCACCCCAGATACGAGAAAAGTTAGTCTTTTAGCTGATCTTTCGGACTTAGATTATGAGTACAAGGGTAACATGACGGAAGGTGATGGTGAGACTGTTATTTACGCACACGTGAAGAAAAAAGATACTGAAGACTACGCTGTTGTAAAGTTCGATTTTTCCGGAGGAGAAAAAAGGGCTACGGTGATCGAGGAAGTTTCTCATAGTAGCATTTTTGGTTTGTTTTTCGACAAGTCTTCGGGAACACTCTTTGTTGGTGGTAAGACAGAAGGCGGCGCGCGTTTAAACCTTTACAAAAACGACGTCAAAACGAGTACCGTGGAGTTGTCTAAAGTACCTTATTCTGGTGCCTTTGTGGATCGTTAGGAGACTTGATGTTTGCGATTGATGGTTTTTGGAACGCGTTTATACTCGGGGCTGGACAGGATAAACAGGATTTATGCAAAAAAGTGAATATCCAATATCCAACTGATGAGGACAAGGCGGA
>CAILAO010000191.1 GCA_903832105.1 uncultured Pseudomonadota bacterium
ATAACAAAGTTGTTGTCGTATGTCCTTTGGAGAGAGTCCAGCAGAGTTTCCTCAACCGTCCAGAACCCGCTCTCCTCCTTTACTCCGGAGAAGTGGACCGCCTCACCGCCTGAAATGGCCCAAAGGAGAGCGGTAGCGAGCGTCCCGCTTTTGCTGCCATTCGCCTTAAAAAAAGCCACCTTTCTGCGTAGGCTACCGATCAATGTTTGCGAAGGCAGAACGTGCTTTGAAAGATGAATTGCTGGGACATTCGATCTCGAAAAAGTCAAAACCGCCCGGCCAAGATCTCGATCCGTTCTTTCCACATGATCAAGTTTCAGCAGCGACGCAAGCTCCCGATCCCGGACCTGCCCACGTTCGTTATAAACCACCACGCGCAGCGCATTATTTGAAAGCGCCATAAACAGATATTCCTGTTTTTGCGCTGGAGAAAGACTCGGAAAATCCTCCGCATCCACAAACACCGTTGCCGGCAGTGTGTTTTTTCTAATACTTTGCACCATACGTTCAGCTTGCGCTTTTGCCATCGATATCACAGCCACTTCGGAAATCATTGCCGCTTTCGTCTGTCGAATTTCAGAACGTCTTTCTTGCGCAGAATCGTTGGGTTCCTTTTTAGCCACTAAAACATCGGGCTCTTGCCGTATTTTCGCTTGTAAGAGAAAGGCAGATCTCTCTCTTAGTAGCTGAATTTTTAATTTTTCGATCGACAACGTAGTTTTTGAACAACGGGGTTCATCTGTTGAAGGGATTAAGGTAATGCCCGCGTTTTCAAGATCTTCCATTGGGAAACGCGTCAGATGGTCTAAAACACCTGTCTCCCGATTTGTAGACAAGCTGATAAAAAGAGGTATCCCCTTTCGCACCATTGTTTCGGTGATATCCTTAAACTCTTTCGCTTCCGGGCTAACGTAAGCTAGCGCCGCTCCGTGAATGAGTCCCTTCAACTTTCCTTTTGCAATTCCATCCGCGATCACTTGCATCATTTTTATGCCTTCACTCGCGGTTTCAAAATCCTCTCCGGCGTGAGCATATGCGATCGTTTCGCTTAAAACTCCTTTATGTTTTTTTATGCTTTCAAGCTGAGCGAGAAAATAATTAATGTAAGGAATATTGCGAGCCATGCTTTTGGCGCCGACCCATTCGTCTCCCGTAAGATCGATCCCTATGATTTTTTCAAGCTCTTCTCTCGGAAAGTCTTTGAGTAAATCGAGTAGCTCTTTATTGATATACGCTTCAACCGCCCTTCGGGAGTAACCGTTCAACCAATTAAAGTGAACTCCCTGTAACCAACCCCATCCAAAAAACATGTGGAGTTTCTGGAATAGTCGATCAACAAAGTTCTGAATTGCAATATCCATTTTTACAATAATATTTTTAACGCGCGTATCAACCTCCCTGCTAAAAGAGAATACAAAATTTATTTTGATTTGATAGCCGCGCTGAAGAAGTAAAGCTTCTACTTCCCTGGCCGATTGCAGCAGAAAGTGAAGGTTTTGAGCCTCTAATTGGTTCAGTGTTCGGTCCCCCTTTATCCTCAGGTCGATCGTTTTAACATTGTCTTGAACGGCAGCCATCGCAACATCCTGCAGGATGAGATAAGCGATTCTCTTCAAAAACCGCTCGGGCACAACTGACGTATTCAGCAGAATTGAACCCATGGTATAGGAACGATCCAAAAAGTTCTCAAGCCCATTTTTCCCTTCCAGAGAAGGCCGCCCGCCATTATGTTCTACGTATTGACTCAATGTCTTAAAGTCAAGATCCTCGCCTCTTTCATCTAAAACAATTTCGCGCATCCTCTCAGAAGTCTCGACGTCGTTGAACCGTTTCACCAGCGTCCCGTCTTTGTTCGGAATACGCCACATCAAGTCCCAAAATTTATCACGCTCCGCTTTGGTCAGTTCTTGATTGTTAATCCAGCGAGCGATCCTCCGGATCCCTGGAGTGCTGATTGCTCCTCCCAAATGAATGTGCTCGTCTCGCTTCTCCGGTAGCCTGCGAATGGACTCCAATCGTTCTCTAAGAACAACATCGGACAGTCCCAGAGTCTTGGCCAGATCTTGAATCTCCGGGTCAGAAAGAGTTTTTTGAACGTAACGCTCACGTGTTTGAGCAAGCTCCTCTTCAACCGCTTGTTCTATCACCGCTCGCACCTTGGAAGAGGCG
>CAILAO010000192.1 GCA_903832105.1 uncultured Pseudomonadota bacterium
CCATCGCCATCAGTCAAAAGAGATCTTCAGGTCATACAAGATCGACGGTCGGCACAATGTCGGAAATCTACGACGCAATGCGAGTTCTGTTTGCAAAGGCAGGTGAAGTTACGTGTACGGCCTGCGGTCAAGGGACAAAACAAGCCTCAGAATCAGATCTTGCAACAGTCGTGTGCGAACGTTTTCAAGGAGAAACCGTCACGATACTTGCGTCGATCATAGATGGTCATCGAGGTGAGTTCCGAAAAGAATTGTCTGAGCTTGCAAAGCAAGGCATTAATCATTTTGTCATCGATGGTGTTTCACATTCGCTCTCAGACGACAATCAAATTCCAATGCTTGATCCGCAAAAAATACATGTCGTCGATGCGGCCATAACAGCGGTTAAAATTGATCGTTCAAACGCTAAAGACGTCGAATTTCTTTTAAAACGCGCCCTTCAGCTTGGAAATGGTGCCGTAAGAATTTCTACCAGTGGACGGCATGAACGTTTTTCTCTAAAACATGTTTGCCACTCCTGCGGAACTGGTATTCCTGAGATTGGACCCCGACTCTTTTCATTTAATAGTCCTTATGGAGCATGCCCTACCTGTAAGGGGCTCGGCGTTTTTGATAAGATTGATCAAGCATTAGTCATCGCCGATGTTAACAAAACCCTGCGTCAAGGGGCTTTGGTGCCTACACTTCCTAACGGCTATATTATGTATTCTCAAGTCACACTCGAAGTGCTTGATCAAGTCTGTAAAGCGCATGGCTTTTCAATCGATATCCCCTGGCATGATCTAACACCTGAACACCAAAACGTTGTGCTTTTCGGTAGCGAGCGTATTAAAGTCCTTTTTGGAAAACACCCCCTTGAAAACCGGCTGAAATGGAAAGGTATCACAGCTAAACCACGTGAAGAAGGCTTCTATAAGGGAATAATTCCTGTCATGGATGAGATCCTGAAACGGAGCCGTAACGACAGCATCATGCGTTTCGTAAAATCCTGCCCTTGTGAAGATTGTCATGGTACTAGGCTTCGATCCGAAGCGAGAGCTGTGCATCTTGACGGACTTTCGATTGCGGATCTCGCCGCTATGTGCGTTTCAGACGTTTATCAATGGTTTGAAGCTTATAAAAAAAATCATGTGGAAACGATTCAGGAAAGCGAAGTTCTGCATGAGATTATTGATCGGCTCAACCTAATGAACCGCCTCGGTCTCGGGTATTTAGCTTTAAATCGCCTTTCCGACAGCCTCTCTGCCGGAGAAACCCAGCGCATTCGTCTTGCCACTCAAATCGGTAGCGGTCTGAGGGATCTGATTTATATTTTAGACGAACCGTCAGCCGGCTTGCACGCGCGAGATAGTAAACGTCTCATAGAAGTGCTTCGTGAATTGCAGAATCAAGGCAATACGATCCTCGTGGTAGAGCATGATGAAGATGTCATACGGATGGCTGATTGGGCCATCGATCTCGGTCCTCACGCAGGAAGAGACGGAGGAGAACTGCTCTATTCCGGTCCGATTGATGAATTCTGCAAGCCAGGTGCCGCACCAAAAAGCCTCACGGCCGCTTGGCTTAGAGAAGGCTCTGCGGGCATCTATAGAGAAAACCGCCAAGACCCGAGGCAAATCGAGAAAGTCAAATGGCTCTATGTGCATGATGCCAAGCTTAATAACTTGAATATTTCTGAGACTGCCTTCCCTCTCGGATGTTTCACTGTTGTGAGCGGAGTATCGGGCGCAGGAAAGTCCTCGCTCGTTCGCGGTATCGTCGGTGATTCTCTCGAAAAATTACTACATCGGTGGGACTTTTCTAGAACAGTCGAATCATGTGGCCACCTTAGTGGCTGGGAAAATCTTGACAAGGTCATCATCATCGACCAAAACCCCATTGGTCGGACTTCGAGGAGTAACGCCGCAACTTACACGAAGTTATTCGATGCACTTCGTGATCTTTTTTCCAAGACTCCGGAGGCCATCACTCTTGGCCTTGAAAAAAGCCACTTTTCGTTTAACGTTGATGGAGGACGTTGCAATACCTGTGAAGGATCCGGCGTTCGCGAGATTGGTATGCACTTTCTTGGCTCGGTTGAAATTCCTTGTGAAACCTGTCAGGGACAACGCTTCCGTGATGAAGTGCTGCGAGTACTCTATCGCGGGAAGTCAATCAGCGACATCCTCAGAATGACGGTTGATGAGGCTCTTGCGTTTTTTTCTGATCAGGTAGCACCTCATCGCATCCTAACAGCGCTTAGCCAGGTTGGCTTGGGATATCTCCCGCTCGGTCAGTCGTCAACCACACTATCGGGCGGCGAGGGGCAGCGTGTCAAACTTGCAGCAGAATTATGCAGAACCTCAACAGGACGTACATTCTATGTTCTGGATGAGCCCACAACAGGTCTTCACCATAACGAGGTCTGCCGGTTGATCGATATCATTCGTAAACTAACTGCGGGCGGCAATACGGTCGTAGTTGTAGAGCATCATCTCGACATCATCGAGGCGGCTGACTGGGTTATTGATCTTGGGCCTAATAGCGGAAAAGATGGGGGCCGGGTTGTTGCCGCCGGTACGCCCGATGAAATTTGTCAAATAAAACACTCTCACACTGGCGCTGCTTTAGCGGAGCGTCGTCGACCTGACGTGCTTGAAACACCCGCAGGTTTAAGTACATCTCAATTTAAGCAACTGTCATCGTCTCCGATTGAGCTGCACAATGTCACGACCAATAACCTTAAAAATATTGATGTGATCATCCCGATTCATCAGCTTACCGTTTTAACGGGGGTTTCGGGAAGCGGCAAGTCTTCGCTCGCTTTTGATACGCTATATTCCGAAGCAGCCGCGAGGTTCGTCCAGCATCTTGGAACGTTCATGAGGCGATATCTCGCCACAGGAAATTCCGCTGAAGTTGGATTTGTTAAAGGATTAACATCAGCCGTTGCCATCTCGCAGAAAAGTAGGTCTCGCAATCCTCGCTCCACGGTCGGAACGGCCTCTGAAATTTTTGACTTTTTACGCATCCTTTTTTCACGGGCAGGAGAGCTTCGGTGCCCTTCCTGTGGCAATGCCGCTATCGGCGGCCACTGTTTAACATGTGGAGCGTCCGGTCCCTCACACATCACCGCAAGACTTCTCTCCTTTAATCATGCAGAAGGTGCTTGCCCGGCGTGCCTTGGATTGGGCTCTCGGATGAGAGCCTCGGTTGATCGCATGATTACCCATCCAGAAAAATCATTACTTAGCGGTGCCATGGATGGACATAAAACAGGTTTGTTTTACGGAGATCCCCATGGTCAATATGTTGCAATTTTGACGGCTGTTGGAAAAGCGCTTGGCATCACCTACGAAAAACCCTGGCGGGACCTAAGCGACAGAGATCGCGGGATCGCCATGTATGGCACAGGTGATCAGGTTTACGACGTTTTGTGGCAATATAGTCGAGGAAATCATCAAGGCGAGCATAGATTTCAAGGTATTTGGAAGGGCTTCGTCGGTTGCTTCATGGAGGAATTCGAACGCAAAAGAGAAGATAAGAGAAGCGAGGCTCTGATGAATTTGATGGTTGATGAAACCTGCACGTCCTGCCAAGGGACACGACTCGGTCCTTGGGCGCGTCACGTAATGTTCGCAGGTGAAACGATCACAACGCTAACATCCATGAGCGTGAACCAAAGCCTTGCCTGGTTTCGGTCATTTGATCGCTTTTTTGAAAGCAATAATACATCAGAAGCCCAACATGCCGTGGCTATATCTATACGTGCTGATATCGAATCTCGTTTGGAGAACCTTATCAGAGCCGGGCTAGGGTATTTATCTTTAGGGAGGTCGATCGCCTCACTTTCTAGTGGAGAGGCTAGGCGTCTTGAATTGGCGAGTCGACTCGCAGGGGATCTCTCAGGGGTGACTTATATTCTTGACGAGCCAACACTGGGCCTTCATGCCCGTGATACCGAAATGCTCATCTCCATTTTGAAGAGTCTCCGCGATCTCGGTAATACGTTAGTTGTCGTAGAACATGATAAAGAAATGATGCGAGCTGCCGACTATATCATCGAAATGGGACCCGGCGCTGGAACCTCGGGTGGATTGGTGGTCATAGCGGGAACGCCGAACGATATTCGTCTCCAGCCATCCTCTCTCTCGGCAAAATGCCTTTCAGAAAGAGGGCCTCCTCTGAAGCAAACATCTCTTTCGCAAAAGGACGATCTAAAAACTCTCGTGATCAAAGGCGCCTCAATTCATAATCTACGCTCAATCGATGTCGAGTTTCCTCTTGGACACTTCATTGGTATTAGTGGTGTATCGGGCTCGGGCAAAACTTCACTTATCTTCGATGTCTTGGCACCGACGCTTTTGGAGAGGAAGCCAATCGGTTGTAAAGCCGTCGAAAACGTTGATTTGAGCCTAGTTGAGCCAATCATTGTGCGTTGCCTTGAAGTCA
>CAILAO010000193.1 GCA_903832105.1 uncultured Pseudomonadota bacterium
CTGGAGAGGCGTTAATTTTTGTTCTTCAAGAAAGGACGCCACCGTTTTGAAGGCTTTCTCAACAGGACCTTTACTCGTGATCGGTTCGTCTGGAATAATATTTAAATACGTTTTTTTGAAATCACCGTAATCGCATGTAAAAACCCAAAAATTAAAGCTCAATTGTCCTCTCCTAAAAGTCTTATGACGTCAATTCATGCATAAGCTTTTTAAATATTTCGGGGGTGAGCGCCTGGTCTTTGTCGCATCTTGCATTCTCGGGACTGGGATGGACCTCGAGTATGAGACCGTCTGCACCACACGCCCGTGCGGCTTTCGCAAGAGGCGGGACATAAGCACTTCGACCCGAAGCATGAGAAGGATCAACAAACACCGGAAGGTGCGTCCTTTCTTTGAGGGCTGGGACAATCGTCAGATCGAGGGTATAGCGAGAAAAATCTGAAAAGCTCCTTATACCACGCTCACAAAGGATCACGTTTTCATTTCCTTCTTGCAGAATATACTCAGCGGCCATAAGAAATTCATAGAGCGTTGCCGCTGGATGACGCTTTAACAAAACAGGTCTTCGGATTCGGCCGACAGCTTTTAAGAGCTCAAAATGTTGCATGTTCCGCGCGCCAACTTGCACGAGATCGGCATATTCAGCAACAATTGGCACATATTCGATCGCTGTCACTTCCATCACGATGGGCATGTTAAGGTTTTCTTTGGCTGCCATAATAAATTGAAAACCATCATCTTTCAAACCTTGAAAATCATAAGGCGAAGTCCGTGGTTTATAAACATGGCCCCTTAAAATATGCGCTCCCTCACTCTTCACAAGTCGGGCTGTATCAAGAAACGTCATTTCGTCTTCAACTGCACAGGGACCTGCAATAATCGTAAAGTCTCGGCCGACCACTGTCGAACCAATACGAAAGGTCGTGTCTTCTGATTTGTGCTCGCGTGACGTTAACATACAAAATGACCCAAATGTGCCTATTTACCTAATAGAAAAACACAATTCGCCAGGGAAAGCAAAGAGTTATTTCTTGAGTGTCCACAGAAACCATTGCAACGCAAGAATGTAAGAATACTCCTTAAATCCCGTAATGGAGCCCTTACATACCCGAGAGATAAGAGATATATGACGAAACTCTTCGCGAGCTTTGGGATTTGACAAATGAACCTCAACCACGGGGATTGTCATGACTTCCAGGGCATCATGAAGCGCGATGCTGGTATGGGTGTAGGCGCCTGCATTTAAGACAATTCCGTCATAAACTCCGTCCGATTCCTGAATTGCGTTAATTAGTTCACCTTCGATGTTGGATTGGAAGAAATTGAGCGTAATTTCATGCTGTTTGCCAAACTCCATCAAGTACTCTTGAAGTTCACCCAGCGTTTTTTGTCCATATAATCCAGGATTTCTCCTACCGAGAAGATTAAGATTTGGTCCGTTGATAACAAGAATTTTCATACTAAATAAACCCCTAATCCTTACAACTACGAAGAAGCATATCTCCAATCACGAGAGTCGCCATAGCCTCAGCCACGGGACCAATACGCGCGCAGAGGCACACATCGTGCCTTCCCTTAACGCTTACTTCACAAGATTCTCCACGAATATTCGTCGTCATCTGCGGTCTTGAAATTGAGGGCGTCGGCTTCACTGAAAGACGCATGATTATAGGTTCACCAGTCGCTAAGCCGCCCAAAATTCCACCGGCGCGGTTAGTCACGAAACGGCCTTCCTCCATCGCATCGTTTGCTTCGGATCCACGCATTGAAGCGAGCGCGAAGCCGTCTCCAACCTCAACCCCCTTCACGCCTCCGATGGACATCATAGCTCCCGCGAGTATTGCGTCGAGTTTGCAAAATATCGGTTCCCCAAGTCCTACCGGCACACCCTTGATTACAAGCTCAACCACTCCGCCGACTGAATCCCCTGCTTCCTTTGCAGCCATGGCGTATTGAAAAGCATCCATCGCCCTTTCCGGGTCTGCAAACCGCAAAGGATCCTTTGCCGAAAACAAAACTTCCCTTCTTTCGGCTTTGACGGGGCCTACACCGACCGTATATGACACTACATCAATTTCCCGCTTTGCGAGTAATGGCCTTACAACAGCAGCGGCAGCTACTCGTGCAGCGGTCTCCCTCCCCGAAGCCCTGCCTCCTCCTTCCGGCCACACGCCATATTTCTTATAGTAAGTGTAATCCGCGTGTCCTGGACGAAAAACTCCACGAAGAGGCGCATAGTCATTTTGACGCACATCGCGATTTTTTATAACAAGTGAGATTGGAGTTCCCAGCGTCTTTCCTTCGGCGACCCCTGAAAGAATCTCTACCAAATCGAGTTCATTTCTTGTGGAAGAAAAAGGGTTTTCCTCACCGCCACCACCAATTTTTCCTGGACGTCTTCGATCAAGCTCTCGCTGGATACTATCGAGATCAACAGGAAGCCCAGACGGGAGGCCATCAATCACAGCGCCAACGGCCGGACCATGTGACTCTCCAAAAGTCGTAACGCGTAAAAAATGTCCGAATGTATTACTCATGATAAGTCCAAACATCATGGGATGAAGTCATTTGAATTAAACTGAGTTTAGCGCAAAGTCTTGAAATAAGTCTATCGAGATTCTTTTAACGAAAAAGTTAGAGGCCTAACCTCGTGTTTATCAATGAAATTCCCACACAAGTGGACTGCATGGATAAAGGCCGTGACTTTTTCCATGTTAGTCAATAACGAACAGCCGAACTGCGCAGCGGTTTGTCTAATTTTCATACCATAGGTCAATTCCTGCCTTTGATGGTTTTTAGGGATATTAATGACAAGATCAACTTTTCTCTCGCGAATTGCGTGAATGACGTCATTCTCACCCTCGCCAGGCCAATCCAAAGGTGTCACTGCAAATCCCCTCGCCGCCAGGTATTTTGCCGTTCCTTTGGTCGCATAAAGCGGAATCCCAAGATCTCTTAATTTCGTGGCGGAAGAAAGAAACTTCATTTTTTCGTGTTCAGGACCGGAACTCACCAGAACACCTTTTTTGGGAGGTCTAACCCCCGATGCTCGCAAGGCCAAGAGCAGTGCTTCTTCGAAATTGGAGCCTATACACCCAACTTCACCCGTTGACGCCATTTCCACACCCAATATTGGATCAGCCCCAGCAAGACGTGTAAAACTAAACATCGCTGCTTTAACGCCTACATGGGGAAGATCATCTTCATTCAGGCGAACAAGATTTGGCTTTTCGCCGATCATGACGTCGGTTGCGACTTCTGCAAGATTAAACCCCACGACCTTTGAAACAAAAGGAAAAGATCTTGCCGCTCTCGCGTTACATTCTATGACTTTAATGCGATTGGAACGTGCAAGGAACTGAATATTGAAGGGGCCATGAAGCTCCAGATCTTTCGCAATAAGACGACCTGCATGCCTCACACGACGCACAGTTTCCACATAGAGTTTCTGCGCAGGGATCACCATCGTGGCATCACCAGAATGAACTCCAGCATTTTCAATATGCTCAGTCACAATCGCGGTCAAAATCTCCCCATGTTGAGCAACGCCATCTAGTTCGATCTCTCTCGCCCCCTCTAAAAATTCCGAAATCACCACAGGATGATCTGCCGAAATATCGATTGCTGTCGACAGCGCCGAGGAGAGCGACTCACGGTCATACGCCACGTTCATGGCAGCTCCTGAAAGCACAAAACTTGGTCTAACCAGTATTGGAAAACCGACGTTTTCTGCGAATTGCCCAATTTCTCCTTCAGAACTCGCCGCGATCCAGCGCGGCTGATCAATGCCGAGCCGATCAAGCAACGCGGAAAACTTGCTGCGATCTTCTGCGCGATCGATGGTTTCAGGGCTATGTCCCCAAAGCTTAACTCCAGCATCAGCCAAGGGGCGAGCAAGACGATTGGGCCACTGTCCGCCCATGGAGGCTATCACACCCGCAGCATTTTCTTTTGAAACAACATCAAGAATGCGCTCAAGTGACAGTTCTTCAAAATAGAGCCGATCTGAACTATTGTAATCCGTCGAAACTGTCTCTGGATTGCAATTAATGATAATGCTCTCCCAACCCGACGTTCGAAGTTTCTGGCTGCAGCTAACCGCACACCAGTCAAATTCCACGCTGGTTCCTATTCGATAGGAGCCGCTTCCCAAAATAATAAGACTCTTTTTCTTCGATTTTTGAGGAAGAGGGTCGTCGAATGCGCCTCCATAAGACATGTAGAAATAATTTGAAGGCGAAGGATATTCTCCTGCTGTGGTGTCGATCCTTTTCACGACTGGTTTAACGCCCTGACTCTCTCGAAGGGCGCGTACCACGAGCGAAGCCTTTTGAATCCTCTTTTCAGAGATCTTTTGGTCGTGATGACCTTTCCACAGCACCAGAGCCGCGATCTGTTCATCATTAAATCCCGCTGTTTTCCATGACTGCCACGTATCGCGATCAGTAGATGAGAAGGAGTTTTGAATAAACGCTTTATCATCAAAATGTGAGATGTTCGCCGCGCAGCTTTCGATCTCATGCTCTATCGTCGCTATTTCTCGGAGTCTTGCGAGAAACCACATGTCTACGGATGTTAGTCGGTGAATTTCTTCGATATCCATCTTTTCCCGCAGAGCTTCTATGACGGTGTAAAGACGCGTGTCCGTGGGATGATGAAGAGCGTCACTTACCGACACTGTCTGATTCATAGCAACGCGGCGAAACAGGCTTAGACCGAGCCCCTGTTCCATCACCATGCGAACAGCTTTTTGAAGTGCTTCCGGGAATGTTCGGCCGATGCCCATCACCTCTCCAACCGACTTCATCGTCGAACCCAGTCTTCGTGAAGCACCACGAAACTTTGCCAGGTCCCATCGCGGGATCTTCACGGTGATGTAATCTAAGGCCGGTTCAAAGAAGGCGTACGTAATCCCAGTGACAGGATTTTTAAGTTCAAGTAAATCAAAACCGAGAACAACCTTCGCAGCAATGTAGGCTATCGGATATCCCGATGCTTTACTTGCCAACGCTGAGGAACGCGACAACCTGGCGTTAACCTCAATCACGTAAAACTCCGACGACTTCGGATTAAGCGCAAATTGAACATTACACTCTCCAACTATTTCTAGCGACTTTACGATGGATAGCGATGCATTGCGGAGGACTTGATATTCCTCATCAGATAAAGATTGGCTAGGAGCCACGACGATCGAATCTCCCGTGTGAATTCCGAGGGGGTCAAAATTTTCCATGTTGCAGATCGTGATAATGTTTCCTTCGCCGTCTCGCATCACTTCGTATTCAACTTCTTTCCAACCACGAAGAGATTTCTCCACTAAAATCTGCGGCGAAGAAGAGAGAGCAGCCTCGGAGAGCGCCCGAAGCTCTTCGGAATTTTCCGCAAAACCGCTGCCAAGACCACCTAGCGCGTAAGCAGCCCGAATAATCACGGGATATCCTATATACTCCGCCGCTTCGAGAGTTTTCTTTACCGTCTCACAAGCAATACTTGAAGGAATCGGAATTTTTATGTCCCGCATTTTTTCCGCAAATAGGTTTCGATCTTCGGTCATGCGAAGCGTTGAAACATCCGTACCAAGATTACGAACGTTATGTTTTTTTAGAACACCTCGGGAATCCAGTTCCATCAGGCAATTAAGAGCCGTCTGTCCACCAAACCCGGCAACGATCGCATCCGGGCTCTCTTTAATGATGACTTTCTCCACCCATTCTGGTTCCACAGGATAAAGGTAAATCTTGGTATTGGGCTGAGGATTCGTTTGGACCGTCGCGATATTCGGATTGATCACGATGACTTCGAGTCCTTCTTCCAACATAGCTTTGACAGCTTGCGTTCCCGAATAGTCAAATTCTCCGGCTTGACCGATAGAAAGACCGCCAGAACCGAGAAGTATCACACGAGAAGGTCTATCACGCGGCACTAGATCTTGTCTTAGAGGCATGGATATGTCCTTATTTTTGAACTTACTTTCACCATGAACTGATCAATAATCCACCCAGTATCGCGAGGACCGCCCGCGGCTTCAGGATGAAACTGCACGCTGCAAAATGGCTTTGAACGATGTTTCATACCTTCAATCGTGCCGTCATTTGCATTAAGAAACCACGGTTCCCAATCTTCTGAAAGCGTTTCCTGGTCAACCACAAACCCATGATTTTGGCTCGTGATATAGCCACGCCTTGTGTTAACTTCCGCGACCGGCTGATTATGGCTTCGATGCCCGTAGGACATCTTTTTTGTTGCGCCACCAGCAGCAAGTGCCAAAAGTTGATGGCCGAGGCAAATACCTAAAACTGGCCTTTTATCTTTAAGCAGAGTCTCGCTGATTTGATCTTTGAGATCTCCCGTGCGGCCGGGATCTCCAGGGCCATTGCTCAGAAGCCATCCGTCGCAATCAACGGTTTTAAGATCAGTTGTCCAAGGCAAGAGTTCAATTTCACAATCGAGGGCCAGGAGTTGTCGGATGATATTCCACTTCACACCGCAGTCAATGAGGGCAATTCGTGTTTTTCCTCGACCGATAAGTCTTCTGTTTTTCGATGACACGTGTTGAAGAATGTCGGTCTCACTCGGGTTAAAAAATGCTTTTTGCGATGTATCGTCGCCCTGCTCTCTTGGTTCGACAAAGCCAAGAAGATTCTTTTCACTTCTAATCAGATGAATGAGATGTCTTGTATCCAGTCCGACAACTCCGGGAACATTCTCCTTCTTAAGCCATGCATCAAGGGACTGAAAACTGTTCCAATGGTATGCCTCAGGACTGTCAACCGTCATAATTACCGCGGCCGCATGAATCTTCTCACTTTCAAATCCTTTAGGAATGGCATCATTGGAACCCACGGAGAGTTGAGGAATACCGTAGTTGCCAATCAGCGGGTAAGCAAAGATTAGGATTTGCCCAAAATATGATGGATCGGTCATGGCCTCGCTATAGCCTACCATCCCAGTCGTAAAAACCAGCTCTCCGCTAGCAGAAATAGGTGCACCAATAAGTTTTCCAGTAAAAAGACCTCCGTTAGACAGAAAAAGAATACATTTCTTCTGCATAAAATAAGACTCCACTATGTTCTATTTTGTTAGAGACATCGGAAAATTTCGGAATATTTTGGAGAATCGCTGGCTGATGATTATAGCCATGAGGCAAATTGCAACTAACAGGTAGGTGCAATAATGGTTTCAGGTAAAACCCCTTTTCTTACCAATCGGACACGGCGAATTTTTTGATGAGAATAAATCATAACTTAGGGCCATCTTGCCACCGAAAGAGGACAAAAAGCAACCAAAACTTTAAAAGTTTCCACCCGCTCTTTTCTTGCTATCATAGCTATATCAATGAGATAATAATTGAGAGTCTTTCCTCAAAATCACTGACAAGTTCTAATCAAAAAACGGGGACGCAGCGCAGTGGAATGTTTTTTTCAAAACGTGCTTTTAAGCGTACTCGTAATCTTTTTTCTTTCATGCAGATCCAACAAAGATCCAAACTCGGATGAAAAATGGTTTTCAGAAATGAATTCCATTTTGGGAGAGAGAGGGCATGAAGAATTGACAGCTCACGCAATCCTTTTTGCAAACGCCGAGCTTAATGGAGGAGAAAAAATCCATGCCATTTCTTTTGATGAGGTTGCATGGAAATTAGAGAGTCCTATCGTGTTTGGAAATTTCGCTACTGATTTTCCCTCTTGGATCACAGATAGGCTCACGACCCCTGCCTTTAACATGTTTGCCGCTTTTGCTGATGAAACCGGATCATCAGAACCTCTGAGCTTTCGGGCCTGGGGAAGTCATCCAAAATTGCAGTCTCTTCATTTTATGAGATCGGTCAGTCAGGTTGATCGGTCGGGAACGAGTGCGGCATGCCTGAAAAGCCGGGATCGAATCGCCGCAGCGTCCAAAAAAGCTCTGAAGTACTGGGTCGAAAGTCCTCGGGAACCGACTGCTTTTAGAGACTTTTGGTTGGGAGCCGCTCTGCATACGATTCAAGATTCATTTTCTCCATCCCACACCGTGCGAAGTCGGGATGAAAACAGAACGATTAAGGATCTTTGTATTTATGCTCAGTCTATACAAGGCATTTGTGAACATTCAATGATCGATTTTAAAGATTCGATTTGGTTAGAAGATTCTGCAGATCCGCCGACAAAAGTTGCGGCAGAGCGATTTGCTCTCTTGACCGATGAGGCGAAAGACGCAGTTATGGCCAGCAAGGCCTTTCTCGTTCATATGACGAAAGCCTTTACCTACGCTAAGAGCTTGATTGCCAGCGGAAAAAAGAAAGAGATTGTCGAGAAAAAAACGGCTGAAAATCTCGATCAACACATGAAAGCGTTTTTCACTCAAGTAAACGGTGCCGGGAATGGGTGGTTTATCTGTCCCGAGAGCGATTAAGATCCTTTTTAATAAAAACAGATGTAAACGGAGAAGCATGAGGGTATCGCGATGTTTTTAAAGCATTTCTTCATAACAATCCTACTTTTATTTAGTACATTTTTATTTGGTAATCCCCTCGATTTTTCTTACTCAGGAAGGCTTACGAAAGATAGCGGTGAACCCGTCGAAGGACCGGTAAATCTTCAAGTTAAATTCTACCGTGCTTTAACCGGAGGGGAACCCATACCGGTTGAAATTCCGATCTTTTCCGGCAAAACCTTGGTTCAAGGGGTCTTTCAGTTAGATTTTGCCAATGTTACCGATGCTCAGTATCATCAAATATTTTCCGCAACGGAACCCACGTTTATCGAAGTGACGGATATTATCAGTAACGTTATTTACCCAAGACAGAAATTCGGCCTCGTCCCCTTCGCACTAAAGATTCCGGTAGATGATCAAACCATCGGGTACAATTCAGACGGGAAACTCATATTAAAAAACACGGCTGAAGCGGGGACAGCTATTGTTACGGCTATTAACTCTTCGAGTGGAGCTACTCTCGGCACAGGGTCGATTCCTAATCTTTCCGGCGATGTATCTGGATCGATTACAAGTGCTTCAGTTGACAAAATCAGAGGCAGAACTATCTCCGATCAATCGCCTAACAACGGAGATTTTCTACAATGGAATGAGACATCATCATCTTGGAAACCCGCAGCAATCACGGGAAACTCAGGAGGAACTGTCACCCAAATCACTACAAGTACAGGTCTGACGGGCGGGCCAATTACAGGCACGGGTACCCTATCTCTTGCAACATCCGGTGTTACCGCCGGGACCTATACTAAAGTTACGGTAGATACCTACGGCCGCGCGACGTCTGGAACTACCCTCGGGGCCGGTGATCTGCCGAGCAATATTGATTCGGTCAAAATCGGTGGCGGCACGGTGAGTGATACTGAGCTCGGTTATCTTGATGGTGTGGCAAGCGCTATCCAAACCCAGCTTGATGGAAAGGTCGTTGGGCCTGCTTCGGCTGCTGACAATGCCATTGCCAGGTTTGATGGCGCGACTGGAAAACTTGTTCAAGATTCGAATGTCGTAATTGATGACTCGGGCTACGTAGGGATTGGGACAACGGCACCAACTGGTCGTTTACAGATACAAGGCAATGGTTATGCCGAATCTCTGATTACCCAAACACGTTACTCCAGCGACGGCAGTCCCACGACATTTTCACAGTATAAAGCTCGTGGAACATCAGCCTCTCCGGCTGCAGTTCAGGTGGGTGACGTTTTAGGTGGGATCGGCATGGCTGGATTTGACGGAACTACGTTCACCGGAAATTCAAGTATGAAGGCTCAGGTTGACGCTCCAGTGAGCACCAACGTTCTTCCCGCGGCATTTTGGTGGACCAGCGAAACTCCTCAAGGAGGACATTCGTACTATAACCTTTATATTTCTTCGCAGGGAAATGTTGGCGTTGGTACTGGCACAAATTTGTCAAAACTGACCGTCAAAGGTGTTTCAAGCAACATTACTCTTCTTGGCACAGCTACAAAAACTGCCTCGTCTACAAATGTGACCGGAAATAACACGGTGTTTTCCGTAGAAGCTGGGGTAGGGGATCGAATCAGTATCGGTGGTGAAACTAAAACCATTACGGCAATTTCGGACAACACGTCTCTAACGGTTGACAGTGCTTTTACTTCTTCTGCAAGTGGTGCGGCAACAACCCTTTATAAATCAATTTTTCGCGCCGATGACGCATCTAGTGTCACGAAAATGGTTATTTCTGATCAAGGTAATGTTGGCCTTGGTTCTATCGCCCCAGCATATCCCCTTACGATAAACTCTTCAACCCTAAGCGGGACATACTATCGAGCTGCAGATATCATGGTGACTCCGACAATTTCCGCAAATTCAAACACGACAGCCTGCGCTGCGAATCTTACTTCCCTAAAAACTGTCGGTTCGGGAATAACAGACTCCGGAATGTCTCGTGGAGTTTACGCAAGGGGTTACATAGACGGTTCCGGATACTTGGAAAAGGCTATCGGAAGCTGGAGTGTCGCGGGGGGCTCGACTGGAGTTACCGGCACCATTAACTACGCATATGGTTTGGTTTCAGAAATCATCAACAATGCCGGTTCTCTGACCATTAACAATGGATATGGTCTTTATATTTATGATGTCGCTGCGACTAATGGTTGGGGCGTTTACCAAACCGGCAGTAACGACAAAAACTATTTTGCCGGAATTATCGGCGTCGGGACAAATGATCCTCAAGCCACTTTGGATATAAATGGATTTATGAAACTGAAAAAAAATTCGAGTCAACCTGCATCCTGTGATGCGAATCACGACGGAGCAATAGCCCTCGCTTCCAATTACAAAATGTGCGTTTGCAAAAACGGTTCAGGCTGGGTGCTTTCCTGGGATGGATCGACATCCTGCACTTGGTAACGGAAGCATTTCCACTATGGTGGAATTTCATGCCTCGATTAGTCGCCACGACCAAGCGGCTGTGGGCTAAAAGATGCCCCAGGCAATAGCACTTGTTCAGGTGATCTAAGCAGCTTTAGCCTTGAATGAGAATTTGTCTTATCCCTACACCGCGGTTTCACATAATGCCTCCGAATTTTTGTTCTTGGAAAAACAAATGGTGCCTTGGTTTGTTAGGCAGAATCTTCAAGCGATCGCATTGCGAGATTCAGATGTTTGGAGATGACTTTGTTAGTCAGAAGGCGTGTAATTTCTTGGGAAGCACATTTTTTGGCAATAAGGTGCTGTATGCGCGTCATTATTTGTCGCAACGCAAAATTCGCTGTTTGAGCTAGGTTGTGATATTTTAGTTTGCAGGCTAATATTAAGTTGACAATAATTAGCTTATGGGCTAAGTTCCTAATCTAGGCCCTCTTGGAGATGGTTATGTCGCACCAAACAAAAAACAAACTGAAATCACTTCGAAGACGGCAGTTGGATCGTCAGTTTAGCTTATTGATGAAATGCCTGAAAGATTTCGATCAGCCCAAAGACGGTTGGATCAAAGAAATCCGATCAGCCCTTGGAATGACCGGTGGCCAACTCGCAAAACGAATGGCCATCGCTCATCCGACACTGAACAAAATTGAAGAGAGCGAGGCCAAGGGGACCATCGCTGTAAGCACTTTGAACCGAGCTGCGGAAGCGCTTGGATGCAGATTGGCGTACGTTTTGGTACCGAAACAGCTTCACAGAGGAGCGTCCAGTCATCCGTTGGAAGACATGGTTCGCGCACGCGCGAAGCAACTAGCGGAAAAAATGATCTCGGAATTATCGAAAACCATGGCACTGGAAAAGCAAGATATTGACCAGGAGTCTAAGAAAAAACAAATTGAGGAGATTGTGCAGGAGCTTTTGAAATCTGGTGACGGGAAGTTATGGAGCGAGTAGGTGACTATCGAGTTCAAATATGTGAAAGGCGCGACACCTCTCGCCGAAAGCAGCAAGAAGGGATTGATCCCGTCACTTTCGACTCAAGATCAACTTAACGAATTCGAACAGTATAATATCGGTTTGGCCATGCTATGGGCTGGCAAGTCCAGGAAGCTAAAAGGCAACTTTCTGTCTGTGGTCGGTTTACAACTGCTTCACGAAAAGATGTTTGATCAAACCTGGAATTGGGCCGGTAAATTTAGAACGTTCAACACAAATCTCGGTATCGACTGGCATCAAATTTCCGAAGAAGTTCATAAATTCTGCGGCGACGTCAAGTATTGGATCGATCAAAAAACATTTCCTTGGCCCGAAATTGCCGTGCGTTTTCATCACCGCCTTGTAAGCGTTCATCCGTTTCCTAATGGCAATGGTCGCCATAGCCGTCTGGCTGCTGATCTTTTACTGAAGTTTAATAAACAGGCGGCACTTTCGTGGGGCGGAAACTCGAATCTTCACGCGGCCAATACACGGCGAAAAAAATATACTTTGGCGTTGCAGGAGGCCGATAAAGGCGATGTGCAGAGACTCTTGAAATTTGCGCAATCTGAGTAAGCGGATCTAGCGTGTTTCTGCAGGTTTAACAAAACCCCAACTGTCGGTTCTTTCTTAAAAAAGGTGACTCATAAATAGACA
>CAILAO010000194.1 GCA_903832105.1 uncultured Pseudomonadota bacterium
TCGATTTCATTGAAGAATAATAACTCTTTTATTATAAAAGCATAGAAGCAACCGAAGGGATTTCTTAACATTAGCAAAAGGAGAAATCCACTGCGGAGAAATTTGTTCGCCTTTTAGAAGAAGTCGAAAAGATCCAAGTCGGACGCGGTCAGAAAATCGATAGCAATCTAAAGGTCCTCGCCGCAGCAGCCATGCGAGAATCCACAAAACCGACTGCAGAGACCGTCGCCGGGGTCAAACCAACTCCGGAGATACCAGCAACAAAGCCCACACAAGAAATTTCTAAAGAGGAGGCTCTTGAGGCTTCACTTAAGAAGCCAGAGCCAAAAAAGCTTACTCCTCCCAAAAAAGAAAAGAGAAAAGAAACATTTGATGACGAAGAAATTGAGGCCTTGAGAGAGGAATTGCAGGCACACTAATACCCTGTCAAGATGCTAGAAATCTAGTTAATTCTATAAACTCAAGGGGTGACAGAGTTTCCGGGCGGCGGTCTAAATCGATCGGAGACCCTTCACCAAGACGGTCTTTTAGGAAGCTCCGTACACCATTGCGAAGTTTCTTTCTTCGCTGGGAAAAGGCAGCTCGCGTGACAGACTCAACCGACTTTAATAGTGGCGCGGGATACATTGTTTGCAGAGGTGTGAGAGAAACAAGCGCACTATCGACTTTTGGCTTTGGTCGAAAGCATTCACTTTTCACTTTAGCTTCGAGAGTCGTTTTCGCCCTCAATTGGACAAAAACACTGAGACTGCCGTACTCTTTTGAGCCCGCCGCAGCAACCATCCTCGTAGCAAATTCAGCCTGCACTAAAAACATGAGACCCAAAATCTTCTCTAAGAAAGGGATCGATTTTACGAGAATTGGAGTTGAGATTTTGTAGGGAATATTTCCTACAATTGCAGGTTTCGCCTCAGGGGGAAGGCTATCAAGCCAACCTTGAACGTCATATTTCAAAATATCTTTCTGAACGATCTGACAACTCTGCTGAAATCCAAGATCAGCCAATTTCCGTTCCAAGATGTCCGCAAAACCGCGGTCTTTCTCAACGGCCACGACCTTAAAACCGGCTTCTAATAATGGGATCGTTAATGCGCCCTGCCCTGGGCCAATTTCAAGAACATGAGTCACATCCCAAGACTTCAGCCTATCGACCATTTTTTGAAGCGGCCAAGTCGCCTTTAAAAAAATTTGAGATAATGATTTCTTTTGCTTAACGGGCCGCTTTATGTCTCCAGAACGCATATATGCCATCCATCACTCGAATCGGTAACGCGAATATGCGTCCCAATCTTGTTTGAAGAAGTCACCCTTCATAGATTCTTTGTCCGTTGTATGAAACATGCGATAAGCAAGTCCAGCGATCATAGCGGCGTTATCGGAGCAGAACTTCAGTTGAGGAAACACTAAAGGAAGGCCAAGTGTATCTGCCAGCATCCCTCTCAGCTTTTTATTTGCTGCCACGCCTCCTGCGATGATGACCGAGCGAGATTCTGGATAGTCATCCACTGCATTTTTAATTTTCCGCACGAGTTGAGCAAAAGCCTCCGACTGAAAAGCTGCACACAAATTGTAAATGTAAGTATTTTCCAAGTTTAAAGGGCCCTCTTGATTTTCAATGCTTCGCCGGTATGCCGCTATCTGGTGAACCATGTGTGTTTTTAATCCAGAGTAACTAAACATCATTTTCGACTTTGGACTGACCACTTTCGGCATTGCAACCGCAGAAGAATCTCCTTGCTGAGCAAGTTTTTCAATTTCAGAGCCTCCAGGATACTTCAGTCCGAGAAGCTTTGCCGTTTTGTCAAAACACTCACCGCATGCGTCGTCTTGAGAATACGCTAACAGCTTAAATTGAATTGGCGATTTCATATAATAAAGATTTGTATGACCACCCGAAGCGACCAGGGCAATCGCTGGAAAATTTCCACGAATTTTATCTTGAGTCCAGTCATCTGATAAAAAGGCACTATGGATATGTGCTTCAACATGATCGACGGGAATCAGTGGCTTTTTAAGACTTAATGCGAGACCTTTCGCATAGGCAATACCGACGAGAAGAGCTCCGATAAGTCCTGGACCCTGCGTGACCGCGATTCCGTTAACTGAGTCAATAGCAACGCCTGATTCGCTCATCACTTTATGAAACAAGGGATCAATCGCCCTAAGATGCTCTCTAGCTGCAATTTCAGGAACAATACCGCCAAATACCGCATGAACATCAACTTGAGAAGCCACTAAAGAGTAAATGACCTTCGTACCACTTTCAACAAGAGCTACAGCGGTTTCATCACAACTTGATTCAATGCCTAGAATTAACATATTTCTTGTGAGTCTGCGGAGATCCGCTCGGACAGTGTTACTTTTTTTCCATCTCGGCAAGCCGTTCTTTTGCCTTCTTGGCTTCTTCTGTATCCTGAAACTTCGTTATTAACTCGTTATAGTAAATTTTAGCCGTAACCTGATCGTTCAGATGCCTAAAACAATCTCCGATGCGAAGTTTAGAGTATGCTACATATTTTCCATCAGGAAACGCTTCAACGAGTTCATTATATTTGAGAGCTGCCTCTCTCAGACGTCCGATTTTATAGAGGCTATCCGAAAGAAGATACATGACTTCCATCTTATCTTTGCCTTTTGTTTTTTTAACCAGTTTTTCAGCCTCTTCAGAGATCTCTTTATATTGTTTTTTAGCGAATAAAGTTTTTAGATCCTTTAGCGTCAGCTCTTTGGCATCTCCGCTGCCACTTTTATTCTGGTTTCCTTGCCCTTGAACCTTGAGTCCGCTCTTCTTGACGGCCGCTACAAGCTCCGCTTGAGACGCCTCAAGGTCGTCTAGTCTTTCTTTAAGATCCTTGAGATTAGCGGCAACTGACCCTTCCTTAGACTCTTCCGCAACCCCTGGCATTTGTCCTGTGGTAACACCAATTTTTAATGCGTCAATTTCCCCATGAATCTTGCTCAAATCTTGAGTGGCTTTTTCCATCTCAACCCCTAAAGACGCAAGTTTCTGCTTCGCACTATCACCCTCCACCTCGGTTGACTTCTTTTCGTCATTCATTTTCTGCTCGACTTGGAGCAATCTTGTTTGGAGGTTGAAAATATCGGTCTGAAACCGCTTTTCGCGCTCTGATGTCATGCAACTCGATGCACAAAGCAGTAGCGTGAAAACAGAACATAGCAAAACTAGCCTTTTCATAAGACTCCTTATTAAAGTTGGCTGACTGAGCGATCTACCACACCAACGACGTATCCTGAGCCTATCCCGTCGGTCTGTGAGGACCCTATGACCGTACCATATAGATAATATACGAAAATATAGGCGGGCTTTAAAGGTGAATCTTGATGGTGAAGAGTATGAAATAGTCCCTTCCCATTGTCTTACAAGGCTTTCACGAAACCATAGCGATGAGTTCGGATTAATATCCTGGATTTTTTTTAAAACCCCGCAATCTTTGCGCTAGTATAACTAACAATTGAAACTGTTGATTCGCTTCATGCGACCAATTGTAATAGTAGGGCAGGGGATATTTGTTAAACACCGCCCTCAGTTTAAGTTGTTCTTTCTCAGCTAGGCACATGGAGAGTTTCGCCATGTGAACATTGATCGCCTCTACAGTCGCGCAAATTCCATGTGATTTCAACTCGTTAGGACTTATATCTTCCTGTTTTTTATGGGAACTTCGAACGCTCCCGGATTCTTCCTGTTGGAGATCGATTTTTTCTCCTGTATTCTTTTTATCGTTATGATTCTGATTTTGAGGTTTATTTGTCATTTCAATATATCCTCCTCCACCAATTGTGATCTAAAATAGGTATCGGTGGGTGTATTGAAAAACTAAAGAGGCTGAACTTGAACGGTTTTTAACAGATTGATATTGCAGGATATATTATAATGGATAAACGCAATCATGAAAGTCCGGAGTCCCATTCAGGACAAAACCAAGACCCCGGCAAGGAATTAGAGGTCTCCGAAGAGATCATAGAAACCGATATCACGGAAAATCAAGATGATCCCGAGGAACAGGAAGCCATCTCGCTTCACCCTGCTTACCCACAAAAAATTGAACATTTTGAGGATGCCTCTCTCGATACAAATCTTTTAGAAAAGATCCTCAAAATGGGGTGGAAGGCTCCCACGGAAGTCCAAGCACTCTGCCTTCCTCATACGCTTCGCGGAAAAGATGTCGCAGGATTCGCTCAGACGGGAACAGGAAAAACGGGCGTTTTTCTTATCACGTTGTGTCAGAGCTTTCTAAGTAAGCGCCCTGAAAATTACTCTAACAAACAGAATGGGAAGGCAACTCCATTTTGCGTCGTCATTGCCCCAACCCGTGAACTTGCTCTCCAGATTCAAGGAGACGCCGAACAACTCCTAGGATCCTTAGGTATATCTTCCATTGCAGTCTTTGGTGGTATTGATTATGAAAAGCAGGCGAGAAAACTCACTGAAGGCGTCGATCTTATTGTCGCAACACCGGGTCGATTGATCGATTACTATCAAAAACACTTAATTGATCTTAGCAAATGCGGGATTTTTGTCTGCGACGAAGTCGATCGTATGTTTGATATGGGATTTGTCGAAGATGTTGAGTTTTTTTTGGATCGCTTGCCGGAAAACACTCAAAAACTCTTATTTTCCGCGACAACCAATCCAAACGTCAAAGAGCTCGCCTTTAAATATCTTGAAAAACCCGAATATATTTCCGTCAACCCGGAGATGTTAACTCCAGAATCTATCGAGCAACTGGCAATTATCTGCGATTCCTCTAACAAACTTAAAGTGATGTTGGGTTTATTACAGGCACACAATCCTGTCTGCGCCATCATTTTTACGAACACGAAATTAACAGCCGAGTGGTTACACTATAAGCTCACCCACAATAACATTGAGGCGGATCTTATCACGGGAGATTTACCGCAGCAAAAACGTATTCGACTTATTGAACGTATTAAAAAAAGTGACCTAAAAGTCCTCATTGCTACCGATGTCGCCAGTCGCGGTCTTCACATCACGCGAGTGACCCACGTATATAATTTCGATCTCCCGGACGAGGCTGCAAACTACGTCCATCGCGTGGGAAGAACCGCTCGATCGGGGGCTAAAGGATACGCGTACTCGCTCGTTTGCGATGATTATGGTCATAACCTAGTAGCAATTAATGAACTCTTAGGACCTGAGCTAGCCCTAAAATCTGATTGGTTTGACCAAGGCTTTCTTTCGATCGAAGACAAATCTGGCGATCCATTCCACTCCAAGAATAGAGATAAAGCCCAGTTTTCTTTTAAAAGAGAAACCTCAGAGCCATCGAGGCAAGACCATCAAAGTCGCCCAAGAAATAGAGATGGCGACAGGGATAGGCATCGAGATAGGGATCGGGGCCGAGATAGAGACAGAGATCGAAATCGAGACAGAAGACCTCGTCAATCAAGAGAGCAAGAAGGTCAAAGACAAGATGCTCCCCGTTCTCAAATGCATCCCCAAAAACGTCCTGAAAAGGCGAGAGATCAACGCTCTGGCCGCTCCTATCCTGAGAGAAAACACGGCTCCGAAGGGCGCCAAATCAAACAATCTCAAAATAATATCCAGCAGGATGGTAAAAGAAAAGACCAGGGACCTCCAAAATCGGACAAACGACGCTTTTTTTCGAAACCGGAGCCTACAAGCATCCCCTCAAAGCAACTTTTTGTCGATAAGACCAGAACCGATCTCGTCGGAGAAGTCCCCAACACTCTAGGGGGCATCCTAAAAAAGGTAGTCCAAATCATTTTTAAAAAGAAAAAGGACTAGTCACTATGCTGATTTGAAGAAATCGGTGTCTCCTCCTCGGCGAGAAATCTAAGTTTTCAGAGAAAAGATCGCTCTGGTTCTTTCTTAAAAAAGGTGACTCATAAATAGACA
>CAILAO010000195.1 GCA_903832105.1 uncultured Pseudomonadota bacterium
AGAGTCACCTTTTTTTAAGAAAGAACCCAGAATTTCCTGGTAGCAAATAATTCACCATTATTATGGTGAGTTACAAATATCTTGCTTTTTTAGTGGGTCTTTCGTCTGAAACCAAAGTGATTTTAAGAGGTTAAATTAAATATTTTTTAAAGCTAAAAACGGGATTTTTACGCCATATTTTTTTGCCGTGATGATAGCTTCATCATAACCTGCATCTACATGCCTTACCACACCCATGCCAGGATCGGATGTAAGAACACGGCGGAGACGTTTTTCAGCTTCAGGTGTGCCGTCAGCTACAATCACCATTCCAGCGTGAAGAGAATAGCCAATGCCGACGCCACCTCCATGGTGAAAGCTGACCCAGCTAGCGCCGTTCACAGCGTTAATCAAGGCATTTAGGATGGGCCAATCCGAGATGGCGTCAGATCCGTCCTTCATACCCTCTGTTTCTCGATTCGGTGAAGCAACGGAGCCACAGTCTAAATGGTCCCGACCGATCACAATTGGGGCCTTAACTTGGCCAGAGCGAACAAGGTCATTAATAAGAATCCCAGCCTTCTCACGATCTCCGTATCCGAACCAGCAAATCCTTGCGGGGAGCCCTTGGAAGGCAATCTTTTCGATGGCGCCTTTAAGCCAGCGATGAAGCTTAACGTCATGCGGAAAAGCTTTAAGCAGGGCGTCGTCGATTACCGCAATATCCTGTGGATCGCCAGATAGAGCGGCCCAACGGAAGGGACCTTTTCCCTCACAGAAGAGAGGTCGGATGAACTCAGGGACAAATCCTTGGAAGTCATAAGCTTGCTTAAATCCACCTTTGATAGCCTGTGCTCGGATATTATTACCATAATCGAACACTCTTGCGCCGCGAGCCTTGCAATCTACCATGGCTTTCACGTGAATTGCCATAGACTCATAGGCCAGATTTTTATAACGCTCAGGATCACTTCTCCTCAGCCTTCCAGCTTCGATAAGGTCAAAGCCGCGAGGAATGTAGCCATTAAGTTCGTCATGAGCAGAGGTTTGATCGGTTACGATGTCCGGGATAAATCCGAGTTTTAAAAGTTCTGGAAGTACATCCGCAACATTTCCCACAAGACCGACACTTTTTGCGACTTTCGCGCGTTTGAATTCAGAAACCATTTTTATAGCATCATCAAGATTTGACGTTTTGATGTCGAGATAGCGAGTTGCTATGCGCCGGTCAATTCTCTTTTCATCCACGTCAACGCCGAGAAAAACAGCCCCAGCCATGGTAGCAGCAAAAGGTTGAGCGCCTCCCATACCGCCAAGTCCACCAGAAAAAATAAGTTTTCCTGAAAGATTACCGCCAAAATATTTTTCTCCACAGGCCGCGAATGTTTCGTAGGTTCCTTGCAAAATGCCTTGCGTTCCGATGTAAATCCACGAACCGGCTGTCATCTGGCCATACATGATGAGCCCTTTTCTTTCGAGTTCATTGAAATAAGACCAGTTTGCCCATTGACCAACAAGATTTGAATTTGCGATTAACACTCGTGGCGCATCGGAGTGGGTTTTAAAGACTGCAACTGGTTTTCCAGACTGAACTAGGAGAGTCTCGTCGCATTCAAGCGACTTGAGGGTCTCGACTATTTTATCAAAACACTCCCAGTTTCTTGCCGCCTTGCCAGTTCCTCCGTAGACCACGAGATCATCAGGATTTTCAGCGACTTCAGGGTCTAGGTTATTCATCAACATGCGGAGGGCAGCCTCTTGAACCCAGCCTTTGCACGATCTCTCGGGGCCTCGTGGCGCTTTAATTATCCTGCTCATGGGAAACTCCTTAGAGTAACGTTGAAAAACGCATTCAGAATAGAGTCCTAACACATTGCAAATAAAGAGAAAATAGTTTTTAATAAAAAAGGCTAATTTTTTTTGAAAAGTGCTCCGATGGGAGGAAGACTTCTTTTCCGGAAAGAAAAAGGGAGAGAAGAACGAAGTGTGATAGCAAAATTTTTTAGAGGAGGATTCGCCGTGAAACGTATAGCATTTATTAGAATTTTTGCGATCTTTCTCGCATTTACATGGATGGTAGGTTGCGTTTCGACCTCGCAAGTCGGGCAAAAAAAGCATGCGGGAGCTAACTCGAAGTATGGAAAAGTCGCGAAGAAATCTGGTCCTAAAAAAACTAAAAAAATGGAGGACTACAGTCTCTACAGCGCAGGCATGTTAGACCAATTGGATGAAGAACTCTTGAACCGTGGAGAAGAGGAAAAACGCATGACGGCACGATCTTTTGAGATTAAAACTCCAAAATATGACGAATCTGAAGAGGTGCCGGTTATCGAAGAACCAACACAGGAAGTCGCTCCAGAGGCTGTCTCTGAAGATTTCGAGGATCAATAGTGGCACTAAGGTCCGTTAGTCTAAAGAATCCTTAACTTTTTCAATGATTGATGAGAGCGGAAGACTTTTTTCTTCCGTTCCAGTTTTCATGTGTTTTAAAGAGTAAGAGCTTGATTCTTTCTCACTTGTTCCGACAGTAATGACCAAACGACACCCAAGACGATCAGCGTGCTTAAAGTGATGACCAAGTTTTCCTTCCGTTAAACCAATGTCTACTTTAATACCAGCAGCTCGAAGTTTTTGAGCAATGGTAAAGGCGTAAGGGATTGAATCGTGAGTCGCTACGGCGACAAAAACCATGTTGCTGACCGTTTTAGGGATGAGTTGAGAACCTCCCGGCCCCTTCGACTCCTCTAACTCTTCTAAACCGGCAATTAATCGATCAAGTCCGACCGATCCTCCGACACCGGGGAGCTGTCTACTCATAAAACGTGAAGCTAGATCGTTATAGCGTCCGCCGCTTGAGATAGAGCCAAATCCGGGCAGTTCATCGATTGTCGTTTCATAGACGATGCCATTATAATAACCGAGACCGCGGGCAATAGAAATATCAAGAGCAAACTTGCCGGGACTGTCTTTTGTAAGATTTTTTAAGACCAAGAGCGTCGTTTTTAGCCTCTCAGCTTCAGCCAGGGCTTCCTGATCATGTGAAAAAGCATTGATTACCGCATCCAGATCAGATTCATTAGAGGAGGTTTTTGCTTTTAAAAGATCAAGTAAGCGCTGAGGTCCTTTCAAGCATGTTTCATGAGGAATCTGAGCATCCTGAGTGCTAGAACTGACAAGGGTTACAAGTAGATTAAGAACTTCTTTCTCTCCGATTTTTTCTAGTTTATCTAATGCGATTAGGGCCGAAGTTTCTTTTTCATGCGAAAGGTTTGGCATAGTGGCTCGTATAAGCGAAGATAATAGCGGTCTATTTCCAACTTTAATTGTAAATGAGCCAAAATTAACTTTAGTTAAGATTCGATGGATACAAAGGAGAATTTCAATATCAGACGACATGGAGTTAACGCCAATGATATCAAGGTCGCACTGGCAAAACTCTCGATAGCGGCCTTTTTGAGTGTTTTCCCCCCTCCACACGTCGCCGATTTGAACTCGTTTAAACGGAAAAGCTAATTCAGCTTGGTGTTCAGCCACAAAACGGGCAAACGGAACAGTTAGATCAAAACGAAGGCCTACATCACGGCCTCCATGATCTTTGAATCGGTAAACTTGTTTATCAGTTTCCTCTCCTCCTTGTCCAAGAAGGACGGAAAGGTATTCTAAGGCGGGAGTTCCAACAGGATGAAAGCCGGCCTCTGCGGCCACGTCTCTCACAATGTCCATGATAGCAAAACGAGCACGCATAATGTGAGGCAGGTGATCGCGAAATCCCCTAAGACGTTTTGCCTCGATTTTTGCAGGATGTTTTTCTTCTAAGGATAAAGCAGAAGGTTCATTTCGGTTTGGATTTTGAAGATTTTTTTCCTGTGCTATTTTTTGATTGTTTTCGTTTCTTTGGTTCAACCGTTAGCCCTTTTTTCAGAGTTTCGCCATAAAGGCGTGCCATGGCCTCTTTATCTTTTTCTACGAGTGGTCTTGTTGGAAACCAACTGTCCATCGCGTCATAATTTGTGAGCGGCTCACCGTTTTTCATTCGTTGAAGGAGATCCTCATTATGCCGCTTCCTGATCTTAGAAGACGCTATATCTAAGATTTGAGATTTCTTGTTGGGACGGCTTTTTTTGGGCATAAAGAGAGTCTCCTGATATTTCTATATAAAACCAACTAAATACCAACGCCAGCGCCAACCAAAATGGCTGTTGTGTTAAAATCTTCAGAGCCCGCAGTGCCTTGCTTTTGGCCATCGACCGTAAACTCGGTGGCTTTGACTTTGGCGCTCATCGTCATATTGTATTCCAGAAAAATGCTGATCAAAGGAAGGGGGGAATAGCCAAGACCGATTGAAAGATAAGAACCATTGTAATCATAAAGTCCTTTATAGTCGGTCGTAGTATTCAAAACGGTAACAGATCCTTCACCGATGTACTTGCCATATACGATGTAGCCGAGTTTACCGTATGGTTTAAAATCACCTAAAAAGGGAACCCATGCCATCACTTCGAGACCGGCATTAAGTCCTTTTAGATCTTTAAAATAGCTGTCTTTTTCAAGTTCAAGGGTGTTTGTCGAAAGGGAGAGACCAAACGCGATGGGAACGAGTGGGATAGGATCAAGATGTCCAGCGACGGCTATTTCAGTGCCATCAACTTTTGAATCAGATCCATCAAGCTTCAGACTCTTTCCAGTCCCTGAACGCTTACCAACAAAAAGTTGGGCGTCAATGAATGCGAAGGATGATGTCGAACCAATTGCAAAGATGACGACGGTGAGGATTCTTAAAAATTTCATAGGTAAAACCTCTCTTCAAAATTGTGCCAAAGTGCGACCTGAACCCTATCTCAACACGAGATCCATACGTAAAGATAACATACAAAGAGGGTTACACAAAACAAATTTTACAAAAAGCA
>CAILAO010000196.1 GCA_903832105.1 uncultured Pseudomonadota bacterium
CCCAGCTCATGGCGACACAAGACGATTGTGCTCTTGCCCTTAAAAATCTTCCAGGAGAGGAAACAAAAATTGAACTCGTAGAATCTGCCAAGCAAGTTGGCGGAAGCGCAACTTCTTATGCTGCGACAGGGAGTGGATATGCTGTTGATGCTGTTGTCTACGTAACAGAAGGGATTGTCAAAACAATTGTCTATTGTCCGCTACGTACCGCGGCCTTTGTCGTTGTTGCCAAACAAATGGTAATATATTGTCCAGATGCAAAAGCAACGGGAACAGGTTTTGGAAAAGCGATTTATGGAAAAACAGCCTCACTGAGAAAAAAAGATCTTTCCCTCATTAGTCAAGAAACCAGAAGAGTTGCAAGGTGCTATGCCGACAAAGGTGGTGAAAAAAATCTTGTGCAGGCAAAAGCTCTCATTGCAGGGTTAATCGGCAATGAAGATTTTATGAAAAATTTGCCCACTGAAGAAAAAGACGCATTGGAAGCCGAAATCAACCTGATTTCAAAAAAGGAAAAATAAAAATAGAAGATTCGTGTTGGAGAGATTAAAAGTGATTAAAAGATTAAAAGGGACGGGCACCTCGAATAACCTCAATCATTGTTGGTTTCAGTTTTTCTGTAAGAAAAAAGCAAGGCAAAAGAGCCCTTACTTTCATTGAGTTTTTTCTGAGTGCCCGTCCCTATTAGGCCGTCCCTATTAGGCTTATGGAAAAACAAACCCAACGTTCATTTCCATACTGTATCCTGCAACGGGATTTGTATCGGTTTTATAAAGATGATCGCCGGTGGCCGGATTATAGAATCTGGCCAATGGGATGGTGCCAGGTTTCTGAACATCGAAAATCTGGTAAGTGTCTTCATACCCATAATGCAGTGCCTCTAAGGCCTTCTCCATTTCAACGCGATCCGCCGTATAAAAATGATCCTGAACGCTGCCATTATAGAGGCGATAAAACGGAAGAACGCCATTCACTTGATAACTGCTGACAGGAAGAGCAAAGGCACGTCCTTGCAACACATAATCACCGCCCGGGGAAACTGGATCTGGTGAGTAAAAATGATCGCCCGTTTGCATGGAATAAAACGCATACATCGGAATCGCATGCACACAGAGTCCGTCCATCATGACATCTTGGGATGTGCATACAAACGGATTGGGAACGTCGATTTCAATTACTACCCGCCGGAGCACGAAGTCATCGTGACTCTTTCCTCTCAAAACAAGCTGCCAATCGCTATTAGCGCCAATGGCCGGACTTAAGATTGCAACGCGATCAAAGGTCGTAAAAAGCGGATTATCGAAATCGTCAGGGTTACCGGTCACGCGAACGGATTCGGATTCAACTCCATCAACTCTCAGGGCCACCGATCCCCAGCCAAATCTTGTCTTTGCAGTTATCGTCACCTTGGCGAGCATGGCGTGAGCTAGTTCATTCGCATCAATTCTTTCAGCCGCTCTGGCTTTAAGCGAAATCACAGTTTCATCACCATGCACGATCGCATACTCATAATCAAAGTCCATTTTCACTTGTTTTGCCAGGGCCGTTGACGCCAGGCACAACGAGGCACAAATTACACTAAATACTAGTTTCATAGGACATCCTCCATAAAAAGCTGACAGTTGAATGCTGACGGCGGAATGCCAGAACAGAACGCCCCGGTATAATATGAAATGAATCATTTGTAAAGGCGCGTCAAAATGACCGTCCTAAAACTCCCTAAAAAATCAGACGGTTCTTGCTAAACCGATCATTGGTCTCTTGACCATTGGGCTTTGGCATTTTGGTTCTGTTCGAGTCAGCTACTTTTTCGGACTAGACGATGATTTCCAATATTTCAGAAATATCGTTTTCGGTGATTTGGGACGTTGCTGGGCCTGCACCGAAGTCGTCTGTTCCGACAATAGCAGGCCAAATCCGCCGCCAGCGAATGCCTTTGGCAAACACTCGGATTTTGTGCGACAAGGTTTCTTCATCATCGTCCTGAAGGGTTTGAGGATCAACCCCAGCCTGTAACAGGACACAAAGAGACACATCGCCTTTTCTTGCCGGGTAAGCATTAATACCCGGTTTGCGATAACTTTCCAGGCCGCTTTCTTGCAAAATATTGGGATCCTTGACACGAAGATTCGTTGCAAACATCTTGATGTCGTCTCCCACTAGTTGCAAAGTGTGAATATGCATCCGTCGCAGCAGTTCCGCCTTTTGGTACGGTTTTACCAGGAAATCGTCCGCTCCTGCTTTGCAGGCCTGCCTGACAACTGAGGCCTCACCCTTTCCCGTGAGCATAATCACGGGAACATGAGATGTGCGTTGATCCGCCTTGATTCGCGCTAATGCCTCAAGCCCGCTCATCCCAGGCATCATGATATCCAGAAGCACCAACCTGGGTATACGTTTACAAACCTCTTCTACGCATGTTTTCCCGTCACTGCATGCGACCAGTTCGTATTCGGTGTTACGCAGAAAAGCCGCAATGAGATCGCTGTACATAGGATCATCTTCGGCGGCGACAACGGTTTTTCTCTCTAGCACGGCAATATTTCCTCAATAAATGCTTTTACGACGTGTTTTTACGTTCCAACATCGGTCTAAGCTCTGACAAATATGCAAGCAAATCCTGATTTTCGATGATAGCACAAAAGGAAATGAACGGAAAAAGAAAAAACACGCCTCGAACCGTGCCATCGAAGCTGTGAATGAGGTATCATGGATTTATCAGACTTTTCCGATTTTTCACGAGATGTTGCACCGAGATTGGTCACTAAAAAAGGTCACTTTGTATGAACGATCCACGAACCACTCAAAGTTTTGTTCGTCAGAATTTATGGGCGATCGCTTTACTGCTCGTAACGATGGGGCTGTTTCTTGCCTTGGGCTGGTGGATCGGTAGCCAGAAGGCAGCAAGTGTCGACGCTGAATTGCGAGGGCAGTGTCTTGAAGAAGTGGAAGAAATTGTCGACAGATTCAACCCCGAGTTGCTTCGAAAGCTTACCTTCAGAGCGGCAGACAAAGGCACGCCGGTTTTCGAAGTGACCTCCGAACAATTGATCTCAGCCTACAAGCGGATCAATGATGGACAAAATCTCAAGGCTCGCGGCATTTATACAATGGCGCTGCGCGAAGGAAGTCTTTTCTTTGGGCCGGAAACGTACCCTGAGAATGACCCTATGGCGAGTCCCCCAGGAACTGAGTACAAAATGCCACCGCCGGAGGTTATGGGAGCTTTTCGGACTGGGCTGCCGACTGCCGTCGGACCATATACCGATGAGTATGGTACATTCGTCACTATCGCGGTTCCTGTGATCGACCCGCAAAACGGGGCCGTCATCTTGACCGTTGGAATGGACGTTCTGGCCAGCGATTGGCGGGTCGCGGTCAATTCTTCTCGATGGGAACCTATTCTGAGCGCACTCATCTCTTGCTTTTTGCTTTTAGTCGGTGTCCTCGCCATACGGTGGTTGATAAACCGAAAACTCAGCGTTGATATGAAGCTCAAAAAGTGGATCATCGCACCGACGGCGCTGACACTTATGGCAGGGTTAGCGCTTTTTCTATGGTCTCAAAGACTGCAAACTCTTGACGAGTCACGCCGCAACATAGGACAACTCAATTTGAAGGTCGCGGCTTCTCATAACCGATTGGTATTAAACAAAGTCGAACTGCTAAGGGCATTGATAAACGACATAACCGACCATCAGGAAATTCAAAAGGCCTGGTTGGATCGGGACCTAAAAAATCTTACCGATTTGTCTCTTCCGATATACGCGCACATGAAAAGAGAGTTTAACGTCACCCACTTTTATTTCATGGATTTGGACCGGACATGCTTTCTGCGGGTGCATCAACTTGACCGTCGGGGGGACCTAATCGAACGCTCTACGATGTTGACGGCGAAGCGCACCGGGTTAGATGCCTGGGGTATAGAGCTTGGTCCTCTAGGGACATTCACGCTGCGCCTTGTGCATCCCCTCGTGTATCCAGGGAAGCTCGAAGGAAAGATAGTGGGCTATTTGGAACTCGGAATTGAGATGGAACCACTGGTCGAGTCGTTGGCTAGGGATCTCAACGTGGATATCGTGTCCGTGATCAATAAAAAATTCACCACCAGGGAAAAATTCGCTGCTGGTAAGCAGGCGTTTCGCTTTGCCGGGGAGTGGGATGAGTACCCGGAATTTGTGGTAGCACACCAGACGCTGGAGTCTCTTCCGGAAGAGTTGGTGCGCCAACTTAAGACCGATAAAAGCGCCTTGAACAAGCTCTCTACGTTTCGTTTGCGTCAAGGTGACAAAAACTATGACTACACTTACGTTAATCAATTTGATGCTTCTGGCCAAAATGTTGCAGGGCTTATTGTTCTGCGCGACGTAACAGCGGAACTTAAACAGTATAACAGCGTCATGTTCCTGAATCATGCCCTATCTTTTTTATTTTTTGTGGTCCTCATCATTCTCCTCTGGCATGTCATCGATCGAATAGAAAGACAGTTGGAGTTGTCCGCTAAGTCGATGCGCGAGAGCGAGACAAGGTATCGTCTGCTGTTCGATAGATCACGTGACGCCAAGATGGTTATTGCCATGCCTTCGTGGAAGTTCACATCGGGCAATCCGGCTGCATTGGAGATGTTTGGCGCAAGGGATGAGGCCGAGTTCACTGCGTTGGGACCTTGGAATGTTTCACCCGAAAGGCAGCCCGATGGAAGTCCCTCGGCCGATAGGGCCCGAGAAGCAATCGAGAAAGCCGTTCGCGAAGGTTCCTATTTCTTCGAATGGACGCATCGGAGGTTGGACGGCGTAGATTTTCCAGCCACCGTGCTTCTTACTAAGATGGAAATAGCCGGCCAGGTAGTTGTCCAGGCGACCGTGCGCAACATTACTATTCAGAAAGAAATGGAAAGAAAACTTCGAGCAAGCGAAGAAAACTTCCGTATGTTTTTTGAATCACACGACGACATAATAGTTGTTGCAACACCTACTGGCGAAGTCCTTTTCATGAACAAGGCCGTAACACAAAAGCTTGGCTATACGTTCGACGAGCTGCAAAGGATCGGCATTCTTAGCTTGAGGCCGAAAGAAAGGAGGAAGGAGGCTGAAGAGACTTTTGCTTTAATTATCGAGGGGAAAACAGATTCTTGCCCTCTTCCTCTTCAGGCAAAAGACGGAATTTTGATTCCTGTAGAAACTCGCATATGGCGCGGAAAATGGGATGAAAGTGACTGTCTTTTCTGCATCTCAAAAGACCTCTCCATAAGGCAGGCGGCTCTCGACAAATTTCAAAAATTATTTGACAGCAATCCGGCACTGATGGCGATTGGTTCTATAGGCGACCAAAAATTTATTGATGTGAACCAGTCATTTCTCCTTAGTTTGAAATATTCCAGAGACGAAATCATAGGCAAGACAGTACAGGAGCTAGGTTTATTTGCAGAGGCTGAAAAGTGGGCGGAAGTGGCTGAAGAATTCAAAATAAACAGAAGGATTCGCAGCAAAGAGCTAAGGATTAAAACAAAACAGCATGAGATTCTGACGGGCCTTTTTTCCGGGGAGATCATTAGCGATCAACGGGAAAAGTTTTGGTTAATGGTGATGACGGATATTTCCCTTCAAAAAATCGCAGAGCAAAAAGCAGAGGTCGCGAACAAGGCCAAGAGTGAGTTTCTGGCCAAC
>CAILAO010000197.1 GCA_903832105.1 uncultured Pseudomonadota bacterium
CGCCGCCATATAAAAGATCCGAGAGAGTTTTATCGTAAGTATCGTTCCCCTTGATTTTAGTATCGAGAAAGTAAATAGGAACGACATGACCGCCAATACCAGTGACGTCATAGCGCCAAGCTCCGATATGAATACTTCGGTTTGCCAGCGGAATCACGACCTGTGCGTCGACGGCTTTCAGATAGTCATCGGGATTCCATAGAACTGGTGTTTCTTTTTGTTTTCCAGATACGTCGATCTCCTGCTTAAAGTAACCTTTTCGGTGAAGCATTGTGACTCCAACCATGGGGAGGCCAAGGTCTGCGGCTGATCGTAACGTGTCGCCGGCAAGAACTCCAAGACCTCCGCTATAGGTCGGGATTTTGGGGTCAATGGCAACTTCCATAGAAAAATACGCGATTTTTTTATTGGCAGGATATCCTCTATTCATAATACACCAACTCCTTAAATACACTTTTCGTTATGCTCATTAACAACGGCCATGAGAAATTTTAAAACGGACTATTTGGTTAGCCTTATGACGTGCTGTGCAAGTTTCCGAATGCCGGGGTGAAACTCACTCATCTCCTCAGCTAGCATATATGCGGGTGTGGTGATGAGGCGATGGGTTTCGTCAACGACTGAGTCATTGGTCCCGCAGATGACGTGGGTTGCCCCCATTTTCTGAATTTTCTCTGCGGTCTCGGAGTCGCGGCCAATCGTAATCTTAGGATGATATTCGCCAAAAACCTTTGCCAAGATCACCGGCGCAATGCACACAGCACCGATTGGTTTTTTTGCGACATACATGGATTTTAGAAGTTTTGTGAGGTGCTCATCGACGGTCATGTCGACGCCCCTCTCTGCATATGTACAGAGATTAAGGGCAGCCCCAAATCCTCCGGGAAGGACGACGCCATCAAGAATCTTAGCCCATTCGTCGGCTGGTTTTGATGCGATATCTTGAATCTTTCCTCGTGCAATCCTAGCGGATTCTGTCATCATGTTTCTTTTTTCGCCTAGTTTTGCTCCGCTGAGGTGATCCATGACGTTTGCTTGAGGTTTGTTGAGGGAAAGACATTGAATGTCAGCTCCTTCTTCCAACAGACATAACATCGTAAGGACGGATTCCTGAATCTCAGAACCGTCACGGTGACCTGCTCCGCAAAGCACTACACCGATACGCTTTCGACTGTTTCGTTCCATGTTGACTCCTTAAATTTTTATAGCAAAAAGTTAATTTTTTTCGTCGTAATACATCGATAATTCAGCGTAACAATCATGTGCATGAATCGATTCTCGATCGACAGCTCTTACATTAAACGAGCGTAGTCCATCTTGATTAGAAATCTTTTCAGCAACATTGCGCACCAGATCTTCGACAAAAACCGGGTGATCGTATGCGTGTTCCGTCACGTATTTTTCATCTTCTCGTTTTAAAAGCGAATAAATCGGTGCGCTACCTGATGAATTGATCATTTCGATTAAAGAGCTTAGTGACATTTTCTGTGAAGAGGGAGCCCACTTCATGGAAACTGTAACCAAAGCACGTTGATTATGAGCCCCTCTTTCCGAAATAGCCTTCGAACACGGACAAAGCGCTGTAACAGGCACCGTAATCTGAAGGCCAACCAGCCGTTTTTTTTCGTTGTTCTCGCTCGATGAGGCGGAGAACTCGACATCGTAACTCATCAGAGAATTCTGCTGAGATACTGGAGCTTTCATGGATGCAAACCACGTGAAAGCGGCGCGAACGGAAGCCTCTCCCGTCTGCAGTCTCTGTCTGATGCTTTCTGCAAGAGTAGACATGCGACCTAAGGTGATGGGCTCCGCTGTGAATTTGTGGAGTTCGTCAACAAATCTAGACATATGAGTCGCGCGCTCTTCAGATCCGAGGGTCACTCCAAGTTGCCATTCCGTCACGGCAGTCTGTGGTGAGAACGAGTTTTCGATGGGGTGCCCTGCGTCTTCATCTGCGATTCTTGCGTGGTAGCGAAGTCCAGAAATCCCAACCGCATCAAGGATATACTTTGAAGTAATTTTTTTAGCCTGCAGATCAATCACGCGAAAATCTCCACACACTTAGATGTTGTAAACGAATATTTTGATTAGAGTCCGAAGTCAACATATAAATGTATGGACTCTCGGCTGGCTTATTTATTTTCTCCTAACCAACTGTTGTTACTAAGATAAACAGCGCATCAAAAGATCTACACGCAAATTTATACGCAAAGAAAAAGGCCACTACGGGACTAAATGAGAAAATTTGGTCAGGAAAAATGTGGTTAGGAAGGAAGAGCCAGTCTTTCGTCGGAGATCGTTTTCTTGCCTCCAATCAGTGCAAGTGAATCAGGGGACGCCATACTTGTTTTTTTATGTCTCACGTCTGGAAACAGGAAATGAGTATGGTGTCCCCTGATTTCACTCGATCTCGGATTTTCGAAACTAATCTTTTTGGTTTTTCTTGGCGCGCTTTGCTGCCTTCTTTTCCTTTGCCGTTTTTTGGGGTGGCTTCTTCGAGGTTTTCTTGGCGTCTTGACCCTTTGCCATTTCGTACTCCTTTATGTTTCAATAATACCGTCCGGCACCAACCGTGCAGGACACGCAAACTTCATGTCAAAGTTCTCAAAAATGGACTAACAATTCAAGCCAAATCTCCGATGTGTGTCACAATCCTGGGGTGCTAGACATATTTCCCGGCCGGGCACGATAATTGGCAGCACCGCTTCTCGTCAGGACTTTTTCTGTTTTAGCTCACGAAAATTCGTGTAATGGTCAACCCGCTTCAAAAATCCGACTTAACTCCATCTTCAAAACCAAAATAACTTTAGACAGTTTACTAAATCCGGACACCATACTTGTTTTTTTATGTCTCACGTCTGGAAATAGGAAATGAGTACGGTGTCCCCGGATTTATCCCGGATTTAAAGCCATGTCCTTGATTCGATCAAGGAACTTAGTGCTCGATCGCCCATTGAGAAATTTTCTCAGATATGATTAATTAGATGATGAGTATCGGAAAAGAAGATGGATTTTTTGCGAAAATTTCACAAAAGCGAGCAGAAGCATGTTGATTCAGTTTACGGTAGGTAATTTCCTGTCGTTCAAAGATCGGGTCACTCTCAACATGATAGCAACATCAATCAAAGAGTACCACGATTCAAACACATTTCAGATTCGCCATGATCTGCGTTTGACAAAGGGAGCCGTGATTTTTGGCGCAAACGCTTGTGGCAAATCGAATCTCATAAATGCCATTTCCAAAATGGAAGTATTTGTTCGGAAATCGGTGGATATATCTAAAACGGGGGGAATTCCCTGGGTCAAAAAGTACAGACTGAGTAATGAAACTGACGACAAACCGAGTTTTTTCGAAGTGGTTATTTATCTTGATGGATCGCTTTATAGATATGGGTTCGAATTAGATGAGACTCGAGTCATAAATGAGTGGCTTTTTAGACAGGAAAAACGTAAAGAGGAACAGCTTTTTCTGAGAACAGATTGCCGGAAAATTGAATTTGATGAATTTCATTTTGCTGAAGGCAAAGGACTCGAAGGCAAAACACGAGATGAGGCTTTGTTTCTTACGGTTGCCTCTCAGTTTAATGGAGCCATCGCTGGCCGTATTCTAAAATGGTTTTTAAGCGGCCTTTACGTGTTTGATTCCAACGAAGATGACAATCTTGCTTTTCACACAAAAAGGCGCGCTTTGGTGGATGAATCCTTTCGCAAATTAGCAGGCGGCATACTTAGAACCGCTGATACTGGCATCGGAGATGTTTCTGTTTCAAAAATAGAGGTTTCCGACAAGCCAATTCCTTGGCCACCAGGCTTTCCGCAGTCCCTAGCCGAGAGGCTTGATGAAGATAGGTCAATCAGGATTTCCACGTCTCACGCCAAATTCAACTCCCAAGGGAAGATCATAGGAACTGAATCATTTGACCTCTTTCGAGAAGAATCGGAAGGAACAAGACGATTCTTCTGCATGTTTGGCCCCATATTTCGGGCGCTGGAAACCGGAAGTGTCCTTGTGGTGGACGAACTCGACTCCAGCATTCATTCGATGTTA
>CAILAO010000198.1 GCA_903832105.1 uncultured Pseudomonadota bacterium
GCTCGATTTTACGTCAGCAGTTGACAAGTCTATTGACGCTTGCAAATATGGCCATTATGCCATATCCTTTTTGCACTATTATCCGTCCTTACGATCATGTGAGGTACCTGATGGGAATGAAACGTTTTCTCCAACTTTTTGCAGCTCTTCTCATATGGATTGCACTCTACTGGCACCTAGATCAGATATCAACTCGTCTGGTTAATAATTTTTTAGGTCTATCACCCAATAGCCATCTTACGTCTGCCGTTCAGTTTTTTGTCTTCGAAACGCCAAAGGTTCTTCTTTTGCTCACTCTTGTCGTCTTTGGAGTCGGCATTATTCGTTCTTTTTTCACTCCTGAACGAACTCGCAAAATTCTTTCTGGCAAACGAGAATCTGCGGGTAATGTGTTAGCGGCTCTACTTGGAATAGTCACACCTTTTTGTTCATGCTCAGCAGTGCCTCTTTTTATTGGATTTGTTACCACTGGAATTCCCCTTGGGGTCACATTTTCATTTTTAATCTCAGCCCCCATGGTTAATGAAGTAGCTCTCGTCCTTCTTTTTGGGCTTTTTGGGTGGAAAGTGGCTGGGCTTTATCTCGGAACTGGCGTTATCATTGCCATCATAGCTGGATGGACCATCGGAAGACTTGGAATGGAGAAATATATCGAAGAGTGGGTTTTCAAGTCAAAGTCCGGGACATCAGGAAACATTGAACATGAATTGACTTGGGAAGAGCGAGCTAACTTTGGAATATCGGCTGTCAAGGATATTGTTGGTAAGGTTTGGCCGTATGTAGTTATGGGCATTGCAGTTGGAGCTGGCATTCACGGCTATGTACCAGAAGACTTCATGGCCTCCATCATGGGAAAAGATGCTTGGTGGTCCGTTCCACTTGCGGTTTTAATTGGAGTTCCCATGTACTCCAATGCTGCGGGAATTATTCCAGTGGTTCAAGCTTTACTGGAAAAAGGAGCTGCTCTTGGTACCGTTTTGGCTTTCATGATGGCAGTCATTGGTCTTTCGTTGCCCGAGGCTGTAATTTTGAGAAAAGTTCTCAAGATTCAGCTTATTGGAGTTTTTTTTGGTGTCGTAGCTGTTGGCATTCTCATCGTTGGTTATGTTTTCAATTTTATTTTTTAGCTTTTAAGGAGGTTTTCCATGGAAATAAAGGTGTTAGGCTCAGGTTGTGCAAAGTGTAAAAAGCTCTATGCTGAAGTCGAAAAGGCAGTATCAGAAAGCAAAGTTACAGCAAATATCGTCAAAGTTGAAAATATTGATGATATCACTTCGTTTGGCGTGATGATGACGCCTGCACTCGTGGTGGATAATGAGGTTAAATGTTCCGGCAGAATCCCTTCGACAAAAGAAATTATCGGTTGGATCAAAAAGTGAACTGGATTTTTTATGAACGTGGTGAGGTTGTAACAGATTATCATGAAAAATTGCATCAAACCCAAACATGTTGTCACTTCGTTGTTGCTTGCTTTCATTATTATAAGCGTTTCTTATGCTGCGTTTCGTGAGATGAAACAGAGTGATCCTATTAAGATACCAGATGTGGCGCAAACGACAGTCGACAGGATAGCGACTCAAACTCCAACCAACAGTGCAACTTCACTCGAAGGTGTAAATCCAGCCCCTACGCCGCAATCAAGTATTGCATCAAAAGATCAGTCTGCCAAACCAGCTAAAATCATGGCTTACTATTTTCATGCAACAGCTCGATGCACGAGCTGCCGTACTATCGAAAAATATTCGCTTGAAGTTATTACGAGCAAATTCAAAAAAGAGTTAGATAGCAAATTTTTGGAATGGCAGAGTATAAACATTGAGGAACAGCCCAATAAACACTATGTTCAAGACTACCAACTGAAATCGATGTCTTTGGTGCTTGTCAAAAAGGACACTAACGGACAAACAAGTTGGAAAAATCTGGAAGATGTTTGGCATCATTTGGATGATAAGCAAGCTTTTTATTCGTATGTGGATACGGAATTGCGGCACATGATGGGTCAAATAGACAGGTGATTTAGAGGCAAAATGATGGACGTATACTTATTTTCGGTCTTTTCTGCGCTTTGGCTTGGCCTTCTCACTTCGATAAGTCCCTGCCCACTCGCGACAAACATAGCGGCTATCACATTTATAAGTCGATCCATCAAAGAAAGCAGGATGTGTCGGATTCTATTTTGCGGTTTAAGTTACTCTTTAGGTCGAATGGCCATTTATTCTTTTTTAGCTATGGCATTAATGGTCAGTGTTCGATCAATTCCCGCTGTTTCATTTTTCCTTCAAAAATACATCAATATTGCTCTAGGCCCGCTCCTCATTCTATGCGGTATGTTTATGCTCGAACTACTCTCATTTAGCCTTGGATCGGGGGCCTGGTCCTCATCAATACAAAACAAATTTAGATCTAATAATTCATACGGGGCCTTTTTCCTTGGCGCGGTGTTCGCATTAGCTTTTTGTCCAATTTCAGCAGCGCTCTATTTTGGAAGTCTCCTTCCTCTCGCAATTAAAAGTGAATCATCGTTTATGGTTCCTGCTGTTTATGGATTTGGAACCGCGATTCCGGTCATTGCTGTTTCTATGTTGATTGGTTTTGGTGTTAAGTCGCTCTCCGATCTTTTCTCGAGGATTAAGGCATTTGAATTGATCGCAAGACGTGTCACAGGCGTTATTTTTATCGTTGTTGGAATTTATTTTATTGCGAAATATATTTTTCAGATAGATCGATATTTCTAATTTGATCAGATCTTAAAGCCAAGCTGCTTCCACTTTGTGATGATTTCCTCTTTTAACATCACTCCTTCGTGCCTAAAAACCTCTTTCCCAGAAGCATCAAAAAAGATCTGCGTAGGCATGACTTCAATATTATATTTTTCGCCCATGTCCTGATGTTTCCACAGATCGATAAATTCGACTTCAACCCTATCAGCATACACACGCTTAAGTTCTTCCAACATTGGCGCCATTTCAATGCATTGCTTACACTTCCCAGCACCAAGATCTAGCATTTTTGGCAATGCAATTTTTTTTGGAGTAGAGATAGAAATCTCCTGAGGAGGTTTTTTCGAAGTTGCCTCTTCTGAAGCAGCAAATGCAACTAAAGCGTTCAAAAATGTAATCGTAATTACGACAAAAGAAAGGGTTTTAGCTCGCATCACTTTTTAAAACCTCCAAATTTTTCAATTACTTCTGACTCCAAGACAATCTCTTTTTAAAGTATAAGGCAACATGCACGAGGCCGAGCATGACCGGAACTTCAACAAGTGGGCCGATAACCGCCGCAAAAGCAGCTCCATGATGGATTCCAAACGTCGCAACAGCAACGGCAATAGCTAGCTCAAAATTGTTTGATGCGGCAGTAAAAGAAAGAGTTGCTGACTGCCCGTAGGTCGCTCCGACTTTTCTACTCATGAAAAAAGACAACAGGAACATTAAGAGAAAATATATCAAAAGCGGAACTGCTATTCGGACGACATCAAAGGGAAGTTCGACAATTTTTTCTCCCTTAATAGAAAACATGACAATGATCGTAAATAGCAACGCAATAAGTGTCATGGGAGATATCTTGGGAATAAACTTATTATGATACCATTCCTTTCCCTTTGATTTGACCAGGAATATACGCGTCAAAACACCAGCGATGAACGGAATCCCGAGATAAATGAATACACTCTGGGCAATCTCCCCAATTGTGATATTGACAGCCACTCCTTTTAAACCAAACCATGTGGGAACGACGGTAATAAAAACGAACGCATATACAGAAAAAAATAGAACCTGAAAGATCGAATTAAAAGCTACAAGCCCGGCGCAATATTCAGGGTCGCCTTTGGCCAGATCGTTCCATACCAGAACCATGGCGATACAACGAGCGAGACCGATCATAATAAGGCCAATCATATATTCCGGTTTATCTGGAAGAAAGATGACGGCAAGTCCAAACATCAGGATTGGACCGATGATCCAGTTTTGAACCAGTGAAAGTCCAAGAACCTTGAAGTTACGAAAAACCTGACCCAATTCTTCATAGCGGACTTTTGCAAGAGGTGGGTACATCATCAGTATTAAACCAATCGCAATGGGAATGGACGTTGTTCCAACACTAAAACGATCTAGAAATGGCACAATTCCGGGAAATAAATAACCTCCCCCAACCCCGACGGTCATCGCGAGAAAAATCCAGAGAGTTAGATATCTATCAAGAAACGACAGCTTTCCGACAACGTTACTTTCTTCAACTTTGATCACACCGACCTCGCTTTTCTTTTTGTTAGCGTACTTGTCATATTCATTTTTTGACGTTGGGGATTACACTTTTTTGACTCAACCCTTTTTTTTAGCATTCCCTCTATTTCAGTTTCCTGATCTTCCGTGAGGATTTCTTTTACCGCTTCCAAAACAAGGGACTGTTCTCGTCCCAACTTTGGCTCTATTCGATAGTAAACCCAAACCGCCGTCTTTCGATCCAACACCAAACCGGCATTTGCGAGGTACCTTAAGTGCCTAGAAGCTTTTGATTGACTGATCTTCAAAATTTCGACAAAGTCACAAACACAGAGCTCATCAACCTTTGTAAGAAAGATAAGCATCCGCAGCCTGGTTTCATCAGCGAGAGATCTGAATATTTTGACAACTGTTCTGTCCAATTAATCTTACCTCCAATTAATCTTACTTGCATTTAACCGCTTAAACGAGTATATGTCAATAAATAATAACCTAGGAGATGTCATGAGTGAAAAGAAACGTGATCCAAAACAAGTTAGAAAAGATGTTTCTTGTGACTATACCCGCGCAGTTACCGTCAGTAGTTGCTGTGGTGACAATGTACCTAAGGGAGTCGTTGCAAAAATAGCTGGCTATTCAACCGAAGAGCTCAGCTCCCTGCCGACAGATGCCGTTATGAATAGCTTTGGTTGCGGCAATCCTTTGGCCTTCAGTGAGGTGAAGGCGGGAGAAACGGTGCTTGATCTTGGAAGCGGCGCAGGCATTGATGTCCTTATCGCTTCACTCAAAGTTGGCCCTAAAGGAAAAGTCATTGGCGTTGATATGACTGATACGATGATCCAGAAGGCACGAGCTAACATCGAAGCGGCCGGACTAAAGAATGCCGAAATTAGAAAAGGAATTATCGAAGATCTGCCAGTGGAAAGTAGCACAGTTGACTGGGTCATATCCAACTGCGTCATCAATCTTTCTCCTGAGAAGTCGAGAGTGTTCGTTGAAATCGAGCGAGTTCTCAAGCCTGGGGGCACAATGATGGTTTCAGACATTGTCGCGGAGAAATTACCAGACGAGATTGCGAAAGATCGATCTTTATATTCATCTTGTTTAGCCGGGGCAATCAGTGAGGTCGAATATATCGAGGGACTTCGCAGTGCTGGTCTGGAAGACGTTAATGTCTGTGAACGACTTGTTTACGACGAAGACCAATTAGCAGAGTTTATGGGATCTGAGCTTAAAAGTGATAGTACATGCGGCTGCTGCGGGAGTGGTCCAACTGATCACTCAGCAAAAACAGCCTCTTGGGCAAAAGAATTGAAGGGAAAAATTTGGAGTGCCAAATTCAGGGCAAGAAAGAGATTTCAAACCCAATTTAAATGATTTACTGCCCTTAGAAAGGACATCACTTACTTTTGTGACAAAATCTGTCTATGTATGAACACCTCTTACAAAGTCCTTCGACTAAAATGCCTTTGTCAAATCCATTTTTCATGGCTATCGCCCTTGGCTTTTGCAGAACATCTTTGATAGACTCGTTTTTTGCATCCCCTAGATCTATTGTTCCATCTCGATCTAGACAACATGGAACAATGTGCCCATTCGACAAAACTCCAAAATGAGATGAAAGGCCATAACAAAAACCCCTTTCATGCAAAACCGGACCATCATGGTTTGGCCAATCAAAGAGCGTGTTAAAATGAAGATAGATCCGGTCTTTAAGCTTTTTTACTCTTTTTTAAGTTCGCAGCGTCAAAAGCAACATCCATTTTTGTTCCAAACCGATTCAAAATTTCTTTAATCACATTCACACCGGATTCATCTATTCTCGAAAGACTCTTTAGATTCCATAGTCTAAAGTTGATAAACAAATCAGGCCTCAACCTTGAAGCACGTTCCACAAACGAAAAAATACGTTCATGATGAGACTCAAGTTTTTCTGCATGAAGTTGATCTAACGCACTTTGCAAAGAAATGTTAATTTGTCTCACACAAGGATTTTTGAAGAAATCTCCAAAGTCTTCTATCAAAAGACCGTTCGAGGTTACGTCTACTTTTGCAGCTTCTTTTTGTGCCGCCTCAAGAATCAAAATGAACTGAGGATGCATCAGAGGCTCACCCATCAAGTGTGTTGAGATAATCTCTGTCATAGGGACGACTTGTTTTACGATATGCCTGAACAAATCAAGGTCCATGTAAGGTTTTTTGCGCTCAACCCGATGACAAAAAGAACACGCCAAATTACACACGCTTGAGATTTCGATATTTACGCGTTTTAGCTTCTTATAAGACATATAGCGACTTTCCAAGCTGGCGTTGTATCAAACACTTGCTAAGTAACGAAAAAAGGCAGTGGCTATCTCCATCGAAAAACGTTATTATCACTCCGTTTGGTTTAATTATTATTAATTTACTCACCACGATTGTGTGATGCGCCGAGTATATTGCATCCTCATTTTTTTTATGACACTGGTCGCGTTGACCAGATCAACAACGGCATCAGCCATTGAACTCTATTCTTTCTTTAAAAAAGATTGCCGCTATACCTCAGGTGCCGTTTTGTACGTTGACGAAACATCCGTCACCGTGCTGACCCTTAAAGGATCGCAAAAAAAACTCGCAATAGACAATATTGAACTCGTCGCTCGCTACGACGCTCTTGAAAATCCTTACGCTCGGATTAACCCCGACGCAAGCGAATCTTTTCTGTTTCAGGTCTCTGTCGAATCAGACCGTAAGAGTTTCAAAGCTTATGCGACTAACTTTTTTGAAAACCTTGTTCTCTTTTTCGATCTTTCGGGAAAGATGCGGGTGATTGAGCTAGATGAAATCATGGCTCTTCGATCAGCGCCAAAAAAAGAGGTCGCCACATACGCTCCAAAGGTTTTTCGGCCTATAAAACTTCTGCCGCCACCCGAGCGATCGGGATGCCAAGCCCTAGAATCTTTTGCTAACAACTCCTCTGAGAAGCCAATCGAACTTGTCAGTACCTATGTCATTAGCGATAAGCTCCGCCTTGACTCGTTCTTCACACGTTATCGTGACGGTTATCGACGCCTAAATAGCCTCACTGAACGCACGATGTTCTATGGGCGCCCCATTCTCTTTGATCAAAAAACCCGTTTAGGTTTTGTTTATGAAAAGAGCGAACACTTAAAAAAGTTGAAATTGAATCCTTTTGGTTGGGATAATCTTCCGATCTACCTCGATCTTGGCGGCGGTTCCCCTTACGGTTTTCAGACTCATGCTGCGATTGGCTATAAACCTCTCGATTCAGTTCCTATTGTTCGTAGCATTTCAGGTATTACATCTCAATTCAAATCACATCTTATTCATGGCATTCTTGTCGGCAATCTAAACGGTCTCGCCGCTGGAAATGCTTTGTATTCAAATGGAGGAGCCTGGAATGACGATCCTAGTAAGCACCGAGAAAGTCTTTGGGGGCAGAACTCCTTTAATCACATGACCCTTCTTGGGGGTGATTACGGACCCTGGTCGGTTTCTTTTGGCAGCTATTTTCCCGTATTTGCATTCGGTCAGAAAAATGAACTTCGCGAAGTCGTCTCCTCGACATCTTCCTTTGTGCTGCATGTAGGTTATCTCGGATCCGATTGGCTAACTGAAGGTTTTTTCTACAATACAAAAATCAGAGGAACCTGTGACGACAAAATGAGTGATAACGATTCTGTGAGCGTTAGCAATCAAACGATAAAGTATATGAGTCTTCGCTTTGTTCCTCAAAAAGTGGCGTTAGCATCCCAGAGCTTAAGATTTAATTTCACCTATTCTCTTAAGCGTGAACTTTCTGCCACAACCGGACTATTCTTTTCTACCACGAAGTATCGAGAAGATGCGCTACGTCGCAATACCGCGCTTGGATATTTTGGAGGTAGCTCTGTCTCAGTGACTCCCTCTGCTGAAGAGCCGTCGAACTCAGGAACAAACAACCTCGCCGAAACAGAACAGCTTGTAACCAACTCTGTCGACTTCACAGACCTTGGATCGCGGCTTATGTTTCACCTTGACCTAGGTCAGTGGGTTGCCCTTCGAGCGGAAGCTATTTACGAAATTGCAACCTTTAAAGGCGGGTTTCAAGAAAACGTTGGCGATTCAAAAAGGTCCGCCAATGATCAATACTTTACTTACTTAGGAACTATGGAGCTTTTGCTTTGACACTTGGTCTGACACATAAACGTTTTTTTGCCTTTGTTACTCTTATACTTTTTTTTGACTTTGCCTGGCCAAGAAAAGCTAACGCCATAGATATCGTCAGCATGTATCGCGGTTCTTGTTCCGTCGATTCCGGTGTCATCATCCACGTGAATTCTCGCGAAATCAAATACCTTGGATTTGATGGAATGCTCCACGAGCTTCCTCGCTATGAAGTTGTCGGTCTAGCCACCTATCCAATACCTGAGCTTCCCATCAGCACAGTGCGCGTTGCTAAGAAATTAAGCGTACCATTAACTCAATTTTTTACCTTTCAAAGAGGAGACATTGTCCCCCTCGCAAAGGGCTGGCCTATCGCTTTCAATCCGGAACATATCCAGGTACTCACAGTCGCTGGCGAAGATCATCTGGTACCAAGGGACGATATTTGGGAAGTCCGTTTTTCCGAGCCTCCTTCTGAATGGGTCTTTAAAAACTCCTCTAAAGGTAATCAGAAATTTAAGTATCTATTGAGACACCCGTTATCATTCGAACGCTGCCCTGAAAATGTTACCGGATCCAATGGTGAAAAAGAGAGCGTCAACCCTCAACAGACACTCAACGAACCGATCACGATAAAGCGTTTCTTTGACTCCCTCGAAGAAGCTTACAAAAAAGTAGCTGATTACGAAGATCGCCAGCGCTTTTACGCGGTTCCGCAGTATTATCGCAACAAGACGCTTCTAGGAACATGGGGAATGATTGGGTCCCGCTATACCAATGTTGGGGCAAGGCAAGTAAACCTTCTGCCTTTTGTCCGCGCGGAATTGTCAGAAGGACCTTTTGGATTCCAAAGGGTTCTTCTTTCGGGCGTCTCTCCCCTCACCTGGGGCCTCCATGAAGAACCTAATGCCCAAGTGTTCTATGGGTTAAAAGCCGACTATGTTCATCTCGAAGTCTTTTTTGATCCAACTGCAATTTTAATCGGTTCTCGTTATAGTTGGTCTAAAGATCAACTCAACACCCTCGATGACCGCATCGTCGAAACTGGTGGCGGAGAGTTTGGTTTTGATTTCGGGTGGTTTTCTCTCTATGTGGTCACTTCGGGAGGACATCTTGGCATCAGAGTTCGTGACGAGTTCATCGATTCCAGTTTCGGACTTGTTCGTGTCGCAGTTCTGGGACAATACTATAATCACCGAGCTATTCTTTATTTCGGCAATCAATCCATGTCTCTCTCCGATGGAATCTCCACAGAGCTAGGATTTGCCAAGCTTCGCGTCGAAACCCCCGTAACATCAAAGCTAAAGTTGGCCTCTCAATTCATTCGAAGGACACTGAAAGACGATTCGAACCCTGATGAAGCTGCCTTCATCTATAACAACACCACAGACACAATTTCGGTTCAAACCGATTGGGCTTTGGATTATCGATGGGCATTCTACGGTCTTTTCTCTGTTGAAAAACAAAAAAACAACGGAAAATTAAAGAGCCAATCTGAAGAGAACGGGGAAAAAATATTTCCAAAACTCGCCTCTGGTGTCTCGATTGCTTTTTGATCTCAAGGTGCCAGTATGGATTCAATAAAAAAATCCTAGTGGAAAACTGAAATACATTTACTGCTTCCTCTTTCGATGGTGATCCATTTTTTTTTGAGTTCGTGCCTTTTTGCAACTTCCATTTATTACTCGGCTTTTATCCACCCGCCTCAAGATTTTTTTAATCCCGTCGAGAGAGAAACGTTCTCTTGGTCTAGACGATATTTTTGTGAAAAAATCAAATTGGAGAGCATCTGCCATGAAAAAACGCATGTTATCAGTTTCTTCCGCCGTTAGTCTTATAAGCATTTGTTTTTTAACTATTCTTTTTTCCTCTAAATGTAGCCCGCAAAAGGCAGATAAAACTTCTGACAAAGGTTCTACTGGTGCCGCATTAGCGGGTACAATCCAAATTAACGGATCTCTTAACTACGCAGATGATCCAGAAAACAATCTTCAAGGCGGGACTCCTGCTGCCGGCGCAAAGGTTTACGTCGAACAAAACCCAAGTATAAGCGGAGTCACACAACCTAATGGGGCATTCACGATTGCTATCGACCCCAATGCAACAAAACTCCTGCTGGCAGATCAAACTGGTCTCAAGGGGGGGCAATTTGCGGTCATTGGTGAACAAGAGAAAAATGGCAAGAAGTTTATGGTCCGCCAAGATGGTCTCATGAATGCTGGAGGCGGATCAATTAACTTAGGCACCCTCGAGCTAAAGGAGACCGGCGCCATCAAGGGCAACGTAAAGCTTATTGACAAAGAAGATCATATCGGCAGTGAAGTCTATGTCCCAGGAACCTCGTTTATTGCCAAAACAGATCGCAATGGAGACTTTTTTATCCTTTATATTCCAGAAGGAAAATATGAACTAGTCGGTGAAAAGGATGACTACCAGCTTACAAGTTTTGGAACATTTAGGGTCGTTTCTAAGAAAGTGACCTATGCGGGAGACTTTGTGCTTGATACTTATGATACAACACCCCCTGACACTTCTTTAGTTACGAAACCAAATACCTCTTCAAACAGCACGACGGCTGTTTTTGAATTCTCTTCGACCGAACGGAATTCAAGTTTCATGTGTTCTTTAGACGACGCAACCCCTTCTTCGTGCACCACTCCGATGGCGTATGCAAACCTCTCCGATAGCGAGCACAGATTTGCGGTTTATGCGATTGATCGCAGTGGCAACCTAGACGCAAGTCCGGCGGAGTATACTTGGACCATCGACGCGACGCCTCCCCAATCAACCTATGTTTTAATTGGTACAGGACGCGCCTACACCAACTCACAGTCCGTGAACTTAACTTTGGGAGCCGTCGGTGCCAGTCAGATGCGATTTTCAGCAACCGGGGATTTTACGGATGTCGAATGGATTGATTACGCAACTTCGGCAACCTACGCTCTATCCGCAGAGGAAGGGACAAAACATGTGTATGTGGAATTTCGAGACGCGGCAGGCAATGTTGCCCCAGTTTCCCATGCTTCCATCGAATTCGATAGCTCTGCTCCTGTTCCTGCAAATCCCGCCATTGTTCTGGCAGGCGCCGCGCTGTTCACAAATTCGGTTTCTTTAACTGTCAGTCTTGATGCTGCCAATGCAGCAGAAATGCAGGTTGCGGAAAACGAAGCTTTCGATGGAAAGCCTTGGCTCTCATATGTGCCTACAACAACATTCCTTTTAAGTAGTGGTGACGGTCTAAAAACAGTTTCAACGAGATTCCGCGATGCTGCAGGAAATGTCACTGATCCGGTTTCCTCGACAATTACTTTAGACACCACGCCGCCAACTATCCCTCTAATTCAAACAACTTCACAGGTCACTTCAGCGACGTCTGTCACGGTCAATCTTGTCGGACCAGTGACGGAAACCAATTTCGACCGCTATGAAATTGCCGGATATGATGGATGTATGTCGTCATTTTGTTCGGCAACATCCAACAAAAATACAACTCAATTTACTCTGACACTCGCTGCAAATTCAGAAAACAGAATCCTCATTCGAGCGATTGACAAAGCGAATAACAAAAGCTCCGAGTCGTTTGTGGTTATGACCATGGACAACACACGCCCTTCACCGCCAACGAGTCTCAAAGCCGATACTGGGGACAACTCTGTCCGCTTGACTTGGAGTAGCGTGACAGATGCCGCAAATTATAAGGTTTATTTTGCACACTCCGGCGATACAACTACATTCGTGCCTTCAGGAAGTCCCGGAGTCTCGAAAGAAGGCCGATCACCCATTGTAGTTGGCAAAGAAACGCAAACATTCACATTATCAAATATTGGCGCGGGAACACTCTATATCATGGTCTCATCTGTGGATGAAGCAGGAAACGAAAGTGAAGAGCCAACCTCCTCTGGAGCTACAAATACGACTCGAGTAAGCGTTGCTTCTTTCGCCACAAAATTTGTCGGTGAATACTTGAGTACGGGTAAAGGACAAGCATGGGCCGTCGATGCTCACCGCGACATCATGGTCGTGGCCGAGCGATGTAGTTACGATATTCATAGGTTATGTAACGGCCAAACCGATGGTGGTGTGAGCATTGTTGATATTTCAAACCCTTCAAGTCCTGTAGAAATGGCCCGATGTTCATCGGCAACAAATCAGGGCTGCGGTTTATCGACACCTATTGCAGACGCCACTGACATCAAGTTTGACGGACAATACGCCTATGTTGCCGCTGGAGCTGGTGGTGTTGTTGTTTTAGATCTAACGAACCCGACCGCGCCAACAAAGGCCAGTGAATGTCTTCATGACAATACTTGTCTCCCAACAGGGGGGATTGCCTGGGCCCTTGACGTCAAGGGTGGGATGATTTTTGTTGCTGATGGACCAAAAGGCTTTCGAACCATTGACAATAGAAATCCAAAATACATGTACACGAATCGTCTGACACGGTGCACCGGAGTCGATAGCTCAACGTGCGCTTCCTACTATTTAAATGGGGGCGGCTCTCCAAATGAAACTGATGCTGACGGAGCACTTGCGTTTCATGCCCAAGAAGCTGACGAACACACGACAAGATGCCATGTTATCGATGTGGAAGTCTCGGGATACTATGCGTTGATTACGTGGGGGACGAATTCAGATACTTCTGTCGACACCTGCGTAGATCCAACTGAGTCGACTGGAAAATGGCACCATGAACTTCTAAAGTTGTATGATGACGCGACAGCAGGAGCTGCAGATGCGACTAAACTTTCAGGATTTTATCCTAAACGCTCAATTTCTGTCGCTAAACTAAACGGATCTGGAAGCAGAGGACGTGTTCATATTTCGGGCGATTTGGTTTTTGTTAATAATGGAGCCGGCACTGAAGTTTACGAAATTGGTTCAAAGCTTCAAGCGTGACAAATGCCTATGTCGCGGGAATTGACGCAAATGCGCACCACTGGGAAGTCTCTGGAAATGTTTTAATTGCCAGCAACAATTTGAGTACAAATGTTGAAGCGTTGTCTTTCTACGATCTCAGACAACTCACCTCAGCAAAGATCGCAGATTACAAAGATGACGATCAAGCGCTCGATGTTAGCAGCTTACCTCGAATTGGCGGCTGGGGTTTGCAAGACTATTACTGTGCTTCGGAGACTGGCTTGAACTCGCAAGGTATAAAAGTACATGGATCTTTAGTGCTACTTGCCTCGGGGGGAAGCGGATGTCGTAGTGCTGTTGAAATCTTGGATTTGCAGTCTCCTACGACCCCAGCTTTGGCGCTACCTTCTTCGGTCGATGTCAATACCTATTCTGGAAGATTTGGAATCAAAACCCTCGATCGTTTTATTGCTCGTAAAGGAATTGTCACGGGTGGCGATGACAGTATCGCTCTTCTCAGCATGAATGATCTTCTGGAATCCACAACGTCAAGTCCTTTTGCGACAGTTCAAACGGGAAGTGATTTCGGCTACGTCAGTGATGGAAAGGCTTTTGCTATTGAAGGAACCTATTTTTATATCACAGGCTGTGATGATAGAACCATAACCGTCAGCAGTGGCTCTCCCAACAAAATTAATTTAACAGGACATGGTTTCAGAAATGGCGATCACGTATATTTTCAAACCACGACCGCTTATCTCACTGGAAAAACAAGATATTATGTTAAAAACAAAGCCGATAACAATTTTGAAATTTCAGCAACCCCCTCGGGAAGCAGCATCACATTCACCTCAGATGGGAGCAATAAGTTAATAGGAGCCGTTCGTAGTTACGAACTTGTCTCGTCGACCTTAATGCCTGTTGGCTCTGTATTAGTGCCAGGTATTGAGGTGTGTGATGCAAGTAATTACATTATGTCTTTAGCTCTTCACGGCCGTTTTCTTTTCGTGAGCGCAATAACCGCCGCGAGTGGCAAAGCCGTTTATGCCTACAACGTGGCAGATCCTACGCACCCACATTTCGTAAAGTACAATTCGGGCGGTCAACCAATAACCACAACTGGAACAGATTTTGGAAGTGGGAAAATTGGAGACATGGTTGGGCGAGCAGGTGTGTTATATGTCAGTCATACTGACAACTACTATGAAACGGTTAGCAACGTTGGTATAGAAGCCCTCGATTTGCCAAGCGACTACTTTGAATCGGGAAATAGCTACGCATTCACACAATTAGCAAAATACACTGTGAGTAAAGATGATGTTGCTGATGCCTATCAAATCCATGTTTGGGGGCCAAAGGTATACGGAGCCTACGGTACTGATGCTTATGGTCGCTGTTGGCCAAATCTAGACTCGTTACAGTACTGTACGCGAGGAATAGGTCCTTCGGTACCAACAACAGCTCAGTGGGGAGGAACGACCGTTGCATTATCGCCATTTCGAAGCCTCATCTTTGGTGGGAGCATAATAAGAGGAGCGGGAAGATTGGTCTATGCATCTGACAGTTTTCAGACCATTCACATTTTTGATGTCGCAAATATCTCACTTGCAGAAAGTAGCGCTATCGAAGAAGGCAGCATAACCAGCGCTGATCCGCAATTTTCTCCTTTAGATGCTGTTTCTTTTGGGCCCTACTTAGTCATTCCAACCGAGAGTGGTAAAATATGGGTCTACGACTTGGAGTACGATTAAAATTGACCCAATTTCGGCCTGTTGGATAGCCAGGAATTTCCTTTATTTTAAATACGTTGCGTCAACGCCCATGACCAAGACTATTTCTCATCTACTTCTCATAAACATTGAGTTACATTGTTTTTTGGGTGAGGTTATGCCCAGTTTTTCTTCAGGAGAAGACTTTTATGAGAATTTTAGTGGTTGAAGACGATACGAGACTTTGTGACTTGCTCGTCAGGGCGTTGAAAGAAGAAAGCTATGCAGTCGACAAAGCGGAAGACGGACAAGAAGGTGAATGGCTCGCCTTTGAGAATCCTTATGACCTGATCGTTCTCGATATCATGTTGCCAAGAAAAGATGGGTTTTCGGTGCTTAAAAGTTTGCGGACTGGCGGCATCGCGACGCCAGTATTGATCTTGACTGCAAAGGACTCCAAGGAAGACGTGATCAAAGGTCTCGACCTTGGGGGTGACGACTATCTCACAAAACCGTTTTCGATCGATGAACTTCTAGCCCGCATCAGGGCTCTGTTACGACGCCCAACATCACAGCCAATCGCCACGATTGAATTGGGAGTCCTCAGAATCGACACGCTGAGAAAAGAAGTCTTCCAAAGAGACCAACGCATTGATATGACTCTTAAAGAATATGGTCTCCTCGAATACCTTGCAAGACGGGCTGGCCAGGTCGTAAGCCGCCAGGACCTATGCGAACACGTCTGGGATATGAATTGCGATCCAATGTCGAATGTTGTCGATGTTTATATTGGGTATCTTCGCAATAAAATCGATAAACCCTTCAATACGCAAATGATTAAAACCATCCGAGGACATGGCTATATGCTGGATGCCGGACAGTCTTAAAGTGACGGAGAGTTGTAATTGCATTTTTTTGGAAACATCCCGATCAAGTTAAAACTCACCCTTGGACACGGCCTCTGGTTAGCTGTTCTTTTCTCAACACTCGGTTACGGGCTTTATCGTTTTATAGGCCACAACATGTTCACGACCGTTGACGCCGCGCTTCTTGCCTCGGCAAAAAACATTAGAGACAACGGTTCAAGTCGAAATTACGATCCTTTTTTTATGGAGTCCCTCCTTCAGGATTTTCTCATTGGTCCACATGTGAGATCATCTGCACAACTCGTCGACCTCTCGGGACGTGTTAGCGCTAAAACCCCCAACCTTCAGGTCCAGCTTCCAGTCACGGCAGAGGCACTGCTCAGAGCAAGGGCACATCTTGAAACCTTCGAAACATTTCGCACCATGAAAGGGGCTGTTATCCGTCAAGTCACCCTGCCCGTAACTTCGCGCACTGGACTTTTTCTGGGTCAACTTGTTCAAGTTGGCACCTCCCTTGAACCTACCCTCGAAGCTCTAGGACAGATTGGCCAATCACTCGCCCTTGCTCTGACTGCCGGTTTTCTGATCTCCGTCATTTTCGGTTATATCCTCACCGCCCGTTCTCTTAAACCCGTTAGTGCTATGACTGCTGCGGCGAACAAAATCGGAGTCGATAATCTTGATCTACGCCTCCCCGTCCCAAAGGCACGTGACGAACTTCAGAATCTTGCCGAGACTTTTAATGATCTTCTTAGCCACCTCCAAATTGCCATTCAACGCCTTCGACGCTTCGCGGGCGATGTCTCGCATGAACTAAGAACCCCTCTTTCTATCCTGCGCGGAGAGGCAGAACTCGCCCTGAGAAAAGAACGTTCTCCCCAAGAATACCAGATGACCTGCAACACAATTTTATCAGAAGCAGAACACATGGCTTGCATCGTCGAAGATCTTCTTCTCCTCGCAAGAGCTCAGAGCCGTTCACTGGACATAGGATTAGAAGGCGTGCCTATGGATGATTTTGTCTCCAATCTTCAAGTGTCGCTGAAAACAGTCTTCGAGAGCAAATCACTCGTTCTTGATTGCGATACTGGTGAGGTCCCATCTTTTTTAGCGAATCCGAGTTACTTCGCGATCGTAATTAAAAACATTCTACAAAATGCCGCCAAGTATTCCCCTCCCGGATCTCACATTCTCTTCGAAGCTAAACGGAACACGCAGAATGAATCCATTCTTTTTCGCATCATGGATGAAGGAGAAGGGATCGCAGAAAAAGATCTTCCTTTTATTTTTGACTTATTTTATCGCGCAGACGCCGCACGAAATAGAAATGATGGTGGTGCAGGGATTGGCCTCAGCCTTGCTCAAGCCCTTGTTCAGCTGCATAACGGCACGATTACAGTGAAATCTACACAGGGTAAAGGCGCGACATTTGAAATTAAAATTTTTCAAGGTGACAGATCCCTAAAAAAGGTGTAGGAAGATGCCGATGATCTTGCTTTCCTGGTGCAATCCAGCGAGGGCTTCAAGTGCCGTGTCCAAAGATTCTTGGTCCAAAGTGCCAACCCCCTCATCTCCATACCAGCTCCTGAAATGAAAATTATCACGGACGGACTGCTAGGAAACGACCATTATGAACACTTTAAAGCGAAGGTGCTGACAGAGATTGAAGACCGCAATCTTGATCTCTGGATGTATGAATCAAAGCCATACCAAGTATATATTTCTTTCATTGCCATATTATGTACACATGACCAGATATTTCGGGGCATTATCCTCGCATAGTAAACTCCGGCGTCAGATTATCCTGAAGCCCGGTGTCAAAAAGGGGTTTGTGACCGAACTTGGCGATAGCGATGAGGAGATGAGAGTCAGACTTTCCTGGTCCCGTTTACTTAAACGGGTTTTTAAGATCGATGTTACGCGGTGCGAAACGTGCGGAGGGACGATCAATCCAGAAAACTGCGCCACCTACACCTCACCGCCCGCCATCATGAACATGCTGAGGCTCCTCGGAATCCAGTATCATGGTCCTCCCGTTAGACCTGCGAGACGACAGTTTAACATTCTGGATA
>CAILAO010000199.1 GCA_903832105.1 uncultured Pseudomonadota bacterium
ACAATGTTCGAGAAATTCTTGGCAAGTAGAAGTCTTCTTAATATAAATTCCCGGCGACTGGGACGCTCCGGTTTGGTCGCTACAATCCACTTTTCTACGTAGTCTTTTGCGTTCTGATCAATTCGCTTTATAAATCGTTTCGTGTCTCCTGCCGACAATTCTTCACGAAACTCATTGATTAACGAATCGATCGCCTTTGCAGAGTAACAGCTTTTTGGAGTCCTAGTCATGAAACCCCAATACATTCTTGATCATTATTTCAAACCTAGAACACAACTACCGTGTCTTTCTTTAAAGAGGCGATGTTTATAACAGCTTTTACTAACAAGTTCTATTACAAAATGAATCCCTATTCATTTATAATATAAATGTCTCCTAAAAGATCCAATAAGTGGCGCCGATACCCATTTGCATCCATTTGATGTTAATAAATATTTTTAAACAGCCATTAAAACGAAGACATACAGACTTACTCGATTTGTTACATGGCAAAATCGTGTATCATCTTTTAAAACACTTTAAAACTTTTCCTTTTATTTCAGTCGATTAAAATATTTACCATTAACTCCTCCCCCAAAAGTCCGAGAGTCCCGACATCAACATGCAAGGGCATGCATGTTGTCTCTATTGGAAGCAAATTATTCAACTTTTTATTTTTAGGAGAACTTTCATGAAGAACAAAAACTTTTTCAGTTGTGCTTGCAAAAACATTTTATTGGTAAGCGGCTCAACGCTGGTGTTTGGATGCGCCAGCTTTGGACCGAAAGCAAACATCACACTCGTGCAGTCCGAAATTACCGTGACGAAAAGCGTCGGAACTATCATCATTCCCGAGACAATCGGTGTCGTTGACCCACAAGGTCTAATTGACAAAGCCATTGCCGGTGTCGCCGTATCTGCCTACGGGAAAAGATCAAGACCCGTCGTTCCTGTAAAGATGGCCCTAAAAACAGCTGGTATGGGCGGCGTGGCTGATATTCTCATGGCACCCTGGCAGGCAGAATTTGCGAAAGTCATTGAAACTTATAAGACCGAGCAAGCAGAGAAGAAAGATCAAGCAATACGTCCTGAAAATATGACGCTTCCTAAAAGCGATTTGGAGGGCGTGAAGTTCCCAAGCGATTTCACGAAGACTGATCAACTCAAAGAATTTGCATCGGGCCTCAAAAAATATCAGGATGACCTCCAAGCTCTTGCGAAAACAGCCGCCAGTGGTGATACGAAAGCCCTTGTTAGCGCTCTCGGCTCATCAAAAGTCGCCGCGCCGCTTCTCGTCAAACTCGATCAGGTGCTGTTTGAACAGTTTAAAGCTGATTATATTCTATTGACGTATGTTGATGGAGACGAAGCCACGTTTAAAGCAAAGAAACCTATCGCGTTTTATGCCGCACTTGTCAACATCAAGACCGGAAAGTTCCGTTATTTTGCGGACGCCTCAGCCGCAGTCGGCTCAATCCCTATCCCATATAATATCCACTTAACGACGATGGCTAATAGCGTACTGAATGGAGCCTCAGACGCTGATGCACTGCCAACAATTGAAAAAGTGGCATCAAAAACCACAAGTAAGAAGCTAAAGTCCAGCGGAAAAAACAACTGATCTACTTTAGATTGAATGCAAATGAAGGCGGCAAGGCGAGTTGAACTCGGGCCGCCTCTATTTCTTCCGAACAAAATGCAAGATTTTGTGGCTCTTTTGCCATAATGCAACGCGATGACGCTGCGTGATCAAGACCCAATACGTGTCCAATTTCATGCAGAGTAGCAATCACGGCCCATTTATCGCGAAGGAACTTACCAACATTAGAATATTCTTGTGCGCGGAAAAGCTCCGCATCAAGAGGGACATTTTTTAAGAGATAGGTTAATTTCGCCATTTCTTCTGGATCATCAAAAGACTCAGTTGATGCAGGGAAATTGAGCTGGATACGACAGGTAAAAAGTTTATTGATAGAACTCCCAAAATCCGTCATGCATCCTAAAAGTTCCGTGTAACCTGGGTGATCGTTCCATCGGCTGTCTTCACTGTACACGACCTCTACATTGCCAGCTCTTTTGACAGATGATATTTCAAGCCGACGAGTTCCAACCACCTGATTCCAAAGAAGAACTGAAAGCCGTACATCCCGCAAAAACCACTGGGGTGCATCATCTCTGACATAGAAGTAAATACTATTTTTTTGCGGGGTTATCTCAGAAAATACAGGGTAACCAGCCGATGTTTCTTGGTGTGTGATACAAGAGCAAAAAACAAGAAAAACTGTAAGAAATCCGACGATCTTTACTAAATATTTAACATTTTGCGTCATAACAGGCCCTCTATACCAGCCTAAGCTGCAAAAATCACACCAATAAAATTGTCATGCCCTTCATAAAAATTCGATCTGTAAACCTCTAATATTCTCAGGACGATAGATCCCAACCTAAAGTTTCAACATGAGTTTCCGATGCCTTATAAGTAAGGAACGAACTCAGAAGGGGGCTTTATGAATGCTTGTTCGAAAGGTTTTGCAATTTTATTGCTTCTCTTTAGCATCGCTGGACTAGCGCCTTTTTCTCACGCTGAAGAATATAACCTATCTTATGGAGCCCGCCTAACCGAAGCAAACGGTGCGCCAATTCTCGGTCAAGATGGAAAACTTGATCTTGAAGT
>CAILAO010000200.1 GCA_903832105.1 uncultured Pseudomonadota bacterium
AAAAAAAATTCTCAAAAAAGCGTCAAAAAAATCTTCTTTCAAACCATCAACAGTCAAAGCAAAAATAAAAAAGGGAAAATCCTCTTCTCTCAAGGTAAAAAAAGCCTCAAAATCGTTCGGAAAAGTAAAACCTAAACATCCTAAGATAAAAGTTGTTAAGAAATCGCTCAAACCAGCTCTTGAAAAAAAACTAAAGGCTTCAAAGGTTTTATTAAAGAAGAAGGCGCTACTTCAAAAAAAGAAACTGAAATCTCTTCAAAAAAAGCAGCCATTAAAAAAGCCGGTAAAACTGATCAAAGCAAAGAAACCAGCTCTTCCGTCCAAAGTTGGTAAAGTTAGCAAAGCTCTTGGAGATGCCGCAAAGAAATTAAAGAGTCTTGTCCTTCAAAAAGAAGATAAAAAGAGCTTAAAAACCCCTTCTCCGGCTGCTAAAAAGCCTTCAATTCAAGAACAGAGTAAGGAAGCTCAGAAGGTTACTTTAGAGAAAAAACTTCCTAAAAATCTTAAGCTCGATAAAAAAACAGAAAAGGCTGCCGTGCAAGGGAAACAGGCAGCTAAGCAAGAGGGTCAGGAAAAGAAAAAGGCCACTGTTCAGCTTACCAAAGCCGAACTTAATAAAGTTTTAGGAGCCTTGGAAGCACAGGCAACTAAACATGACTTCATCACCTATCGAGATATTGAAAAAGCGATTCCTAAAGAAGCCCTTTGTCCTGAGCTTCTTGACAGGGTTATAGACACTTTAGCCGCAAAAGACATCGAAATCCTTGACAGTGGTAAAGCAAAGCCCAAGCAAGACCCATCGAAGAAGGGAAAAGATCCTTTTCTTGATGATGACGCGATCCTTCCCCCTTCTGGAGACCTTCTGGACTTCGAACCTATCGTAAGCGAAGAAGCTGAAACAGAAGAGGCTGAGGCCGAAACGGATCTTTCTCCAGGCACTGAAGTAATAGATACCAGCGATGCCGCCCTAGGAAAGTCTAACGACCCCGTTCGAATTTACCTCCGCAAAATGGGGAGTGTTGCCCTTCTCTCACGGGAAGGGGAAGTCGTCATCGCTAAGAAAATCGAATCCGAGGAAAATAGAATTCTTGAGCGTTTGCTTCGGCTTCAAGTCGGTATCAATACGATCATTGATGCCGCGCGAAAGTTCGTCACCGATGAGATTCGTATGAAGGGCTTTATCAAGGGCTTTGATGACGATGAAGCTTCAAACAATGAACAAGTCCATATTGATAAGATTAAAGAGGCAACCGTTGCATTCCTCAAGGTCTATGAAGAATTTGAAGCCATACAAAACAAGCCGCCATCAACGGCATCCGATAGAGATAACCTCGAAAAGTTACGTTTGAAGTTATTTGACACTTTGAAAGAACTTAATATCAACCGAAAATTGATGCTTTTCGCCATCGATAAGCTTGCATCTTGTGCAAATTCAATTCGCGAATCTAACCAAGACATGAACTATTATGCAAATAGGCTGAATACGACGATTGAAATTCTTGCGAAACACATCGCGTCAACACCGGATGTTCCATTTGGTAACGCCACAGAGCGCGAATGGCAGAGAATCGTTCGTAACTTTCAAGCCGCGCAAGATTCGGTCACGAGCAGCTTACAAACTTGCAGTCTACGCGCTCAAGAGTTGACCGAAACCTATCGCGAACTTGCTGACATGCAGAGGCGTGCAGAGCAGGCCAAACAAGAACTCGTTGAAGCTAATTTAAGACTCGTCGTCTCCATTGCCAAAAAGTATACGAACAGGGGTCTTCAGTTTCTTGATTTAATCCAGGAAGGAAACATCGGTCTCATGAAGGCTGTGGAAAAATTTGAATACCGCAGAGGTTATAAATTTTCCACCTACGCCACCTGGTGGATTAGACAAGCAATCACAAGGGCCATCGCTGACCAGGCACGAACAATCCGTATCCCTGTTCATATGATCGAGACGATCAACAAGCTTATCCGCACGAGCCGATATCTGGTGCAGGAGATGGGCCGAGAGCCGACACCCGAGGAAATCGCCGCACGCATGGATCTATCCCTCGATAAAGTCCGAAAAGTGATAAAGATCGCCATCGAACCAATTTCGCTTGAAACACCCATAGGCGAAGAAGAAGATAACCATATTGGAGATTTCCTCGAAGACAAATCTCAGCTCACTCCGTCTGAATCAGTCACTTCAGGAAGTCTTGCTGAGCAAACGCAAAAAGCTTTAGCCACACTAACCCCGCGCGAAGAAAAAGTCCTTCGTATGCGTTTTGGGATTGGGGAGAAGAGTGATCATACCCTTGAGGAGGTCGGCCAGAATTTTGACGTCACAAGGGAGCGTATCCGGCAGATTGAAGCCAAAGCGTTAAGAAAGCTCCGCCATCCATCAAGGAGTAAGAAACTTCGAGCTTTTATCGAATCATAAAAGTTGAAGAGGGAGCCGTCCTTGCTCGATAAGGCGACTAACAATCACAGCTCCTCGCTGATTATCCACCAAATAAAACTTGGGATGGATAATTTTATATATATCCTAGGTAATAAGAAAAGTGGTGATGGCGCCGTCATCGATCCTGGTTGGAATGCTTCCTCTATTCTCGCAAACGCCGGCATGCTGGGTCTACGCATCACAAAACTCTTGTTGACTCATCATCATTATGATCACACGAACGCTGCACGGGCGCTCATTCAGCATCTTTACAAACCTGATGTCCAGGTTTGTATGTTTCATGAAGAGATCGAATTTTCGCGCTTCGAGTGTCCCCACCTTGTGCCGTTATATCCAGATGAAATTATTTCATTTGGACCTTATAACTTCGAAGTCATCCATACTCCGGGGCACACACCTGGGGGTGTTTGTTTTTTTATCGAAGGCAATCTTTTCACGGGTGACACTCTCTTTATTAATGATTGTGGCCGCACAGATCTTCCTGGGGGAAGCGAAGTTATTTTGCAGAAAAGCCTAAAGCAGCTTGTTGAACGTTTTCCTGATGAAACAATCATTTACCCTGGGCACGACTATGGACCTACCAAGAAGGCAACCTTAGGCGAGCAGAAAAAGACAAACCCGTGCCTCAAGTTTGATTAATGTTTTCAGGCTTTTTTCTTAAAATTTCAGGTTGTTCGGACCCATGACTTTTGATACAACTTCAGTGGATATTTTTTTGGGGGGCCCATAGCTCAGTTGGTTAGAGCAGCCGGCTCATAACCGGCGGGTCCGGGGTTCAAGTCCCTGTGGGCCCATTTTCCTTGATACAGAACGAAATCCTGACCATCGC
>CAILAO010000201.1 GCA_903832105.1 uncultured Pseudomonadota bacterium
AGACTGTTAAAGATAATATTTTATCTTGCCACGCTTGAAGTTGCTGAATTGTTTTCTTAAGTTCAGTTTTCTCTGCTGATAATACAATCTGTTGGTAAGCTTCTCCACAGAGTGTATACAGACGGTGTTGACTGTGACGATTTCCTTCAGATAAAAATTGTTGAGAGAGAATCTTTGACAAGAATTCGAGGAATGTTGCTATTCCGCGCAATTTTTTCAGCCGTTTTTTCAGATTATCCACCAGCCGGTCAACAAGTTCGGCTGCGACACAATTTTCGTAAATTGTCCATAAATCATCTTTCACTTCACAGAGAATGTGCTTGGGAATCACTCTGAAAAAACTCCGATGGAGCCAATCTTCGCTATGCGCGGCAAGATAATTAATCGCTCTGGACGGAACTTTTCTTGCGCGGGAGACTGGCATTTTGAGAATCTCCTCAGTGAGGTGAACCTCTGGTTTACGACAGACTTCCTCAAGATGAGGAAGTCTGTCTTTCATGTATTCCTCAGATTGGGTGAGATTGATTTGATCTTCAAGATTGCGCAAGAGAGGAGAAAGATTGGTAAGTTTTTCCCAGTCAACATTATGCATCTTTTGAGCAATCGCCGTAAAATTGACAACCATATCATCATCAGGAATTCCAGCAAGCAGCATCCCCCCTTTCATCTCCAAGCCATCACCACTAAGTTCCCATTTACCATGTCGGTCGGGAAGCAAATATTGTCCTGCTTGAATCACACATTGATTTAAGCATACTTTGTCCGTTGCCGTCGCTTCAGGTAATTTCACCATCCACCGGCCTAAAAATTCCTGTTCAAGCAAATCTCCGGTGTTATAGCTCTCTTTGCCCGATAATCTGTCATAGAACACAATTGTTTTCATTCCGTTTCCTTCTTCTGCTCATGCCCTTTGCTCCGTAGTTCGTCATCCAAAAGTTGAAGACTCTGAAAATTTTCAGGTTGTTTGGTAAATTCGCGTGTCCAACTTTCTTTAAATTCTTTCTTAAATTGCTCCAACCGTTCCCCGTCAATATCGGGATTATCTTTAAGTTTACGAAAAATTTTATGTGCAATAATTTGATCAAGACCTTCTTCCACTGTTCCACCAGCAGCTTTTACGACAGGGATAAATCGTTTAATTTGTTTCTCAAGTCTGTTTCCCCAGCCGACCTTAAATTCTGAAGATAGTCGTTCTTTTAATGACCCATCCAAAAATGCAATGGCTTTTTTGACTTCATTGGCATATTGCTTTTGGGCTTTCTCAAATTGTTGTTGTAATGCCTCAAAAGAAATCGGAGAGCGTCTTTTATCAACCAGTTTTGTAACAATAGATGGATGTTTATAGGGTAATTCCATGATATGAGCGCGATCAAAAGTTTTATCCGCAAACTGCATGGTGGTTTCATCCTGATTCGCGGTGCCGATGAACCATACGTTATCAGGAATTGTAAGCTGACCTTCTTTGCCTTTTAAATTCAACAATAGCGGAAGGTTTTTTAGATTAGAGTTAACCAATTCGAGAATTTTCTCTTTTCCGGGAGGAAGTTCTAACGCAGAAAGAATGGTCGCTAAATAATACTCAGGATGAGATAAATTCATCTCATCTAACACGATAAAGAACGGACGTCCCTTATAGAAGGGACTATGCGCTTTGTAAAGCGCCTTGATAAAAGGAGATTCATAGTATTTTTGTTCGAAGGTATTGAAATATCCGAAGATGTCCTGTTGTTCTCGCCATCCCGATTGGACTTCGATTAATTTTTCTCCCGCGCCGATAGCATGGACAAAAGCTAACGGCAGACTGGTTTTCCCAGTCCCGCTAATTCCTTGCAGAATCATCAACCTGCTCATCGCTAAACCGCCGAGAAAAAATCGCAGATCGCGGAGGTGATAAAACAAAGGAATCGCTTCTTGATCGTCAGGTTGGGCGATACGTTGCTGTAAATCTTCAACAAATTCCGTTAACGTCAGGCTTTTTTGCTCGTCTTCTGTAAAATCGAATAACGCTGTTGGGGGAGATTGCAGTTCTTGATCGGTATCCATCCAGGAACACTCCGGAAATGGCTTTTTCTGCTCAACTTTTTTCGTGGCTTCTGCAACTTCTCTGTGTAATTCCTCAACCTGGGCTTGCTTGATCTGGATAAGAATATCTTTTTGTTTGAGCGAATCCTCCAGGTTTTGAACCTTCGAAACCCCGATATGATATTCTCGTACCCTGTTTTCCAACTCACTGATTTTTTGCAGAAAATCTTGTCGTTCTTGATGCCATTTGCTCTCCTGTTCGACTAAATATTGTAAACGAGCCATTTCCAGATCACTAAGGCGTGAGGCATTTTCACGACGCAAGCGTTCATTTTCACTTCGCAAGTTATCGCGTTCGGCAAGTACTTCTTCCGGGGTTTGTGCGCCAAACCGGCGATCTGCCTCTGCGCGTTCCTGCAATACTTTTTCCAGATGATCCCGGCGAACTTTGGCGGCTTCATATTTTTCTTGCCACTCTTCGATTTCATGCTCCCGACGTTCAATTTCCATTGCCGCCATTTGTTTGACTTTTTCATCAAAATATTCTTTCTCTTCTTTGAATAATTCTCGTTCAAGACTCAAGTTTTTGAGAGATTCCCGACACTGTCTTTCTCGCTGTTCCAGCCCTTCTAATTTAAAATGATAATCTGCCTCTAATTGGTGTTCTTTTTGGGTATATTGGGTCTCCAAAATGTGTTGGTAGTCCGCCTGGAGTTTTTCGATTTCTTTCCGCTGTCGTTGTAGTTCCAAACCTTCCTGTCTGACTGTCTGTTGTTGTTTGTCTATTTCCTGCTGCTGCTTTCTGATTTCCTCTTGATTTTCCGATTGGCGTTCCTTTCGTAATTGGACAAACAATGCCTCATATTCATTTTCCAACTCAACCCTTCGAGTATCCAACTCGCTTTCGAATGCTTGTCTCTGCCGATTAAGTTCTTCATCAAACGCCTTTTTTTGTTTTTCAAGTTTACCAAATTCTTCATCCCAAAAGAGACGATATTTCTTGATTTCCTGCTCAAGCTTCTGAACAGGCTCTCGAAAAATCTTTAAGACTTCTTCATGCTGTTGGTGAAATCCAGCTTTGGCTTCTAACTCCCTTTGAAGCAGTTGTCGCTCACGCACATCAAGTTCCTTCACTTTTTCAGTCCATTGGTCTCTAAGATTATCCAGACTCTTCTCCTTCTCTATAATTTCATCTTGCTTTTTCTTCAAAGCATTTCGACCAATCTCTGATAATTCCTCTTGACTTTCCAAACTGGCTGCTCGCCTAATGTAGTCATCTCGAATCTTGTCAGCACCTTTTTCTCTCTCTTTGGCTTTCTGAAAAGGTTGCTCAAACAATTCCACCATTTTAGCTATAGAAGGTATGCTCGCGCCATCTCCTAAATCGATGTTGTACTTTTTTAATGCATCAACAATTTGAGAGATGAGTTTGTTTTCCGATAATGGCGACACTGGTGGTGGCTGTTGTGGAGATGATTGTTTGGAAATCGGGTTTTGGGGATTGGTTTTCTGAACATTGGTTGGTTTTTTTCCTTTATGCTTTGACATATTCCCTCCTGAAAATCAGTAAGTATTATGGAGCTTGGATTCCATAAC
>CAILAO010000202.1 GCA_903832105.1 uncultured Pseudomonadota bacterium
CAGATCGTGAAGTTTTTCCTGTAGCTTCTGCGATATTCAAAACAATGAATACGGTAGACCATGCGCCAAAATCTTTTGGAAGGCAAGCCACGGAGACCCCATTCGAAATCTCCAAAGTATTCCTTCGACAGTCATACGTAAGTTTGGCATATCATATATTCCGCTCTTTACCATAATACGTTTTAACTTCATCCATGATTCGTCAATAAGCATCGTCCTCAACATCACGCACCCGCAGCAATCTAGTCCCTGATCGTCTACGAAAATAAATGAGCAAGTTCACCACGGAGTGCTCTAAACCATCATTCACTAAACCCAAACACAACCGCTTATCCAATCGAGATTAGCGGTTACCATAATCTATCAATATTAATTCAGCGGTCTGTGTTCATATTTCAGGGAACATCCTGTAATGTAACCCAGACTCCCCCGCTTTCCTGACAGCTTTCCTGGATTTGAGACACTGGGAGGACGCTAGGATAGTAATAATTCCAAACTTCGTTGATAGCTCCAACATCTAATTCACATTTACCGATAGCGCCCGAGGGGCAGTCGCCTGGATTGATCAAAGTACCTGAAGTACATCCGCCAACATTTGACGTTGTGTAATATGAACCAACAAAGGCCATACATGGCGCCAGTCCGCTGGTGCTAACATGCACGTCGCATGCAAAACGTACGCTACCGGTCGATGCCCCCGTGCTCGTCTCAGTGCCAGTGCCTGTGCCTGAGCCAGTCTCAGTGCTGGTCTCGGAGCTGGTCTCCGTGTCGGTCGTTGTGCCAGTGGCGTAACTTGATCCGCTGCAGTTGGTATCATTGATCGTTTTTGTAATTTTTGAGAACGAGTCGTTTAGAGATTCTGCCGTCATAGCGTTCTCAGCCTCCTTTGGCACACAAAGGCCAGTCGATAAGTATGTCTGAATCTGAGATTTGCAATCATCGCCGGACAGACCTTTAGTCTTACAGCAGACATTTTGAAGTGCATCGACGTACTCTTTAAATGTTGCTGAGTCCTTGATCTTGTCATAGATGTTGACCTTCTCACCGGTGCAACCGAGTGCAGTGTAGTCAATGCCGGGCCCCCCACTTACCGTTGTCATACTAACATCGGAAAATCCTGTCGGTACCGTTTGGGCAGCATAAGCAAGACGGTATGTCCCTCCCATCAGTGTCATGATCTTTACGAGTTTCTTTGTTTCGTCTACTGACGAAAAACCTGAATTGAGCCAAATGTACAGCTTCGCATCGTACGTTTTGAGCAGGGCTACGATATTTTCGATCACCTGCTCAATTGACACGAGAGCGAGCGACGCATCGTTGCTAATGGGGATAGCCAGCGTAAGTGGTGCCGCCGGCACAATATCTTTTCCCGTCTTATCCACAATCGTCAATACGGCTACGGCTGACGCAGGGCTGTTGCCGCCACTCGTAACTTCATTGAACTCTGCAGGTGGATCACCCTCGGCCAATGTAACCTTGGCTCCTTCGGGAAGAGCGTCAGCCGGAATATCTAGCGACGTTCCTTTCAGCGCACCCGAGTCAATTGCTAATGTAAGAGGTTGACTCGGATCAGCTACGGTTTTGTCAACCGAGGCTTTAGTTGAAGAATCTGTTGAACTTTTGTTGCAGCCGAGCACCGTTAAAACAGTAACCAAGACAAATAAACTTGTGACACCTAATGTCAAATGACCAAATAATTTCATACCCCAACCCATCCCTTCTTTAGTGTCTTTTTTCTTATCCTCTTTTTCTGTATTCGCGGAAATCTAACCATGAACTGCTCGTCGGACTTTTCTCCGTAAACTTTAGTTTTTTTGAATTGGATGATCCTCGAATCAATTTTTACGGATAATTACGGGAAACACCATCATTAACACTCACACGGTTACGACCTGTTTCCTTCGAGAAGTAAAGCGCCGAATCCGCTCTCGAAATCGTTTCCTCAGGGGTTTCCTTACCGATACGCAGTTGGGCGACGCCGCAACTAATCGTCACGGGGATGTTTTTGCTGGCATAAGAAAACTTCGCATCAGCAACTAGTTTTCTGAGTTTGTCAGCCGCTTGAATGGCTCCATTGACTTCGGTCGCTGGTAGAATGGCCAAAAATTCTTCCCCGCCGTATCGGCAAACCACATCTGTTTTTCTGAAAGTGGAAGAAATCAACTCGGCAACGGTCTTCAGAACATAGTCACCCGCCTGGTGACCGTAAACGTCATTAACTTTCTTAAAATGATCAATATCAAACATAACGACCGAAAGATTTCGGTGACACGAATCAGGTAACATATTTTCCGCTAAGATCCTTGCCTGAGCGGCAAGATATTTTTCGAAATAGGCGCGATTATATAGCCCAGTTAGAGGATCGGTAATCGATTGCGTCGCCTTTGCCTTGTATTTACCTTGCAAATTTGTCTCAGCCGTGACGTCCCTAATAAGAATGAATGCGCCGACTCGTGTTTTTTGTTCTCCAAAAAATGGGTAAATGCCGATGATCAGATTCAAATCATCTCTGACGTGATTTTTGCCACGCACCTCGTCAAGCCTCGTCGGGGTATCGTGACTGAGAAGATTTTTAGTAAAAATCTGCTCGCCGTTAATGTATAGCGAGAGAAGATGGTCGAACGTCTCCTCTTCTTTTAACGCCAGCTTAAGTTTACATCCAGTAAGCTGCGAAAAGAGTTGGTTCGCCTTAAGGACGTGTCCTTCAGCATCGACCAAGACGTAAGCATCCAACATGGTCTTGCAGAAATGCTCAAAAGACTTAAAAGCCTCAAGCACTTCTTGCTTTGTGCTAGGATCGTCTTCGAGTTTTTGTGCAGCCTCTCCCATATTCTATTCCTATACCTCCGGGTTTTGTTCTGTCATTTTTAATAATCAACCTGCATCAAGCCAACTAAAAAACTCATCTTCAAGTTCATCCATTTCCAACAACTCGCCACACTTATCGCATCTTATCTCAGGAAGACCTCCACTCAAATCGGCTGCAGGCATGTTGCGCCCCTCTTCGAAAAGATGCCACTTTTGACTGCCACAATGCTCGCATGAATAAGATCCGAATACTGATTTGATATGCGCCGATCCCCTGAAATTCGGAATCATATTAATTTGACCCACAATCTCCGGAGTACACTCTTCGAAAATAATATTCCGTCCTTTTTCCATCTCTCTTAGAAACGTAATCCACGCCCTCACGCCGCAGCTATTGACATATTCGACCTTACAGAAGTTAACGATACAGTTGGGTCCCAGATGTTCCAATAAGGGCGCAAGATGAACCTCCGCATCCTCATTGATAGGACCTATATATCGGACATGATCCCAATCACCGACTTTTTCTA
>CAILAO010000203.1 GCA_903832105.1 uncultured Pseudomonadota bacterium
AACTTGAAAGCAGTGCCTTCCAGGTGCCGGTAAGTCCCGCGGCGCTCGCGCGAGTCGCGCATTTTGCATCAGCTCCTGCAAGTCCGCCTAAATTGCCGTCATAAAAGGTTGATGTTGTGAACATCCGAAAGGCTACTAAGTTCTTTGGTTTTACGTTTTTTCGGTTAATCACAGAAATCAGATTGTCCTCAAGATCAAAAGCGCAGGCTTGGTAGTTAAACCAGCTATTGGTGATTCCAGTAGAATCAATAACATTGACGCGATTGACAATATTGCCACGTAACTGAGTATCGATGACGGTTCCTGTGGTACAGATGTCAGAAAGGCCATCATTTGAGAGCGCGCGGCGTATCTCGACCTTGCTATAATGGCTGACATCCGCGGGGACCGTAAGGTTGTAAACAACATCGCCACTAGTCACTGTTCCGGTTGTGGCCGTGAAGCTCGTCAAGGCTGGAGGATCGTTTTCAAGACCAACACAAACAAGAACGGCAGGGATTGTGCAACCACGTGTGGTTGCATTTAACCATGCCGTGCCTGTGTAACCGCCATAACCGATCTCATAGCTATACCCATCTGTGGCTGTCCACCCATTGCATGTCGCGCCGTTGAGGCGCATGCCTGAACTCATGCTTCCTGTAATAGCATGAAGACCTGCCCCCCCAAATTCGTCGTAAATAGCCTTTGCGATGCCATCCCAGAAATCAGTGGTACTCTGCGCGACTTGCTCATTTTTTGTGTTATAAACCGGACCTGTGATCAAAATGCGGCTTTTTGCGTCTACCGTTTCACTTGAAAGCACGGCCCTCCACTGGGCGGCTGAGAAGAATGCGTCCCCGGCGACATTGGCGCAGATGGTATCTGCGCCGGCTAATCCGCCAAGATCGGCTGGGATATAAGAAATTGACGTAGAAAATATTTTGTGCGTGATAAGTTTAGCCGCAATATTTTCAACTTTGTTCGTCGCACGGACTTCGCTGTTGGTACCCGTGATACACGCGCGATAGCTAAAGACCTCACCGGCGAGGCTGCCTGTAGCGTCATAGTAAACTCCATCCACAAACGATGTATAGGTTTTTACCACAGTTCCGTCATTGCAACGATCGCTTGGCGCCGTCGCGCCGGGGATGCGACGAATCGCAACGCTTGTGTAAGCAGGAGACGATGGGAAGTCGAGCGTAAGAATAATTTCGCCTGTTCTAAGACCGGTCGCTGCGGAAAACCCATCCAAGGCAAGAGGAGCCGTCGCCGCACCGAGCAACTTAATTGGTTTTGAGCAAAGCGAGGTCGCGGTTTTAACGCTGTTGACTGCGGTTATCGTAAATGAATACGTAGTGCCCGCTGTTCCGGTAAACGTGTAGGGAGCTGTTGCATTTGGGGCATTCGTGCCAGTTCCGCCGCAATCCGCAGCAGGATAAGATGTAAGCGTATACGACGAAACCCCAAGCTGTGTATCGCTTGCACCACTCCAAGATATGTAGGCAGTCGTGCCGCTGGCAAATCTCGAATCGGCACCGCCACTGGTATCAGATGTAATAATCGTGGTCGGCGAAATAAGAAAATCGATATCGAAATGATAGCCATTGTTGGTTGCGATTACTGTATTACCAGCCTCGTCAGAGGCCGTAACGCAAACATAATAGCTGCCGGGGACCAGTCCTGAAACAGCATAGTTTGTGGTCAAAAGAATATTGCTTTGCGATCGAACCACTGTGGCGCAATCTTCGTCTGAGGCGACTTTTACATCGTATTTGGCGGCGCTGCTCGACGATTGCCATGATACAGTCGTGTCGAGGGCGCGTGTGATGGCTGCGGGTGCCGTGATGTTAAAAGCCCCTGGGGCAACGGTATCTTTGGTCCATTGGTAATTGGTGACTGATGCTTGAATAACGCCGTTTTTTGCGCCGATGACACACAGCCTCTTGACACCGTCAGCTCCAAGATTTGAGATGACAAGTGGGCCGCTATTTTCCGTCCAAGATGAATAATCAGTAGGATCATCGCCGCATGTTGCCGAACCTTGCACGATCTTATAACGGTAAGAATTGACGTCGTTGATTGTAAGTGTCAACGATGAGTCTTTCGAAAATGATGTCGGAAGACCCGAGATGGTAGCCACGGGCGTCATATTAATATTCAAAAATCCAGATACTGAAATGATGGGGGATCGGATCATGTTTTGCGCAACATTTTTGGATGACTCTGCAATAACGGCGACCAAAACAGCATCACCATCACGGGTGGGTATGAACACCGCCGTTGAGCTTGGAAATGAACCTATCAAATCAGTCTGTGGAAAAGTCGTCCCCTCGATGGACCACTGGGAGCTAACGAGTTCTACAAACGTACCATCGCTTTTAAAAAGAGCCGTTTTGATTTCAAGGGATTCTCCCGCAGGCAGATTTCGTGCCGTCAAAGGTAAAAAACTGCCATCATCTTG
>CAILAO010000204.1 GCA_903832105.1 uncultured Pseudomonadota bacterium
AGCAAACCAATCTCCCCACATACGCCAACCAGGCAACGCCTGCTGGGTGATCGACATAGCTAAGTTGAAGTTGGCGGCTCCAATCCCAGTAGTAAGCCTCATCATTCCCAAGCGGTGCCGATCCTGCCCAAAAGAATCTTAGTGCAAGCATCCCACCTAGAAAGAACCAAGCTATGGCAGAGCGACTCGTCATTTAATCTCCTATAGGCTTCATATAGGGAGGTGAGACCGAGATCAATGAAAAGATTAGGAGTATTGAGAAGAAACCCGACCTGATCTATAATAATCGAAGAAAGTGTGTAACTTTTAAATAGGATAGAAACTCATATGAAGTATGCCCTTTTATTGCTTTTTACTTTTGGTCTTTTGAGCGAACAACTTGCTGCCGCCACTTTTGAAGAAAGAGTCATGCCGATTGTTTCCAAAGGTTCTGATGAAAGCTCTACAAATCAGGGACAACTCTTAGCTGCCAAGAAAAAGAAAAAAAAGTCGACCAAAAAGAAAAAAGACAAAAAGAAAACGAGTGAAGATGAGACACTGGCAGAAGAAGGAACTACGGAAGGAGATACCTCAAGCGGTGGTAGCGCGGGGAAAATCGGTGCCAAGGGTGTTGTCGGTATGGTTATGGGCAGTAAATCAGTTGAGATTGTCGCGGAAAGCGGAGAGGCGGCAACTGAGAGTCTAAGCGGGACCGTCTTGACATTTGGCGCTGATGTTATTTACGCAGTCTCGCAGCCAATTACTGTTGAGGCAGGGTTCACCATGTGGTCAAATTCGACCAGTGGAGGTACTTATTGCGATGTTGCAACTGCTGCTCAATCCGTTGAAGGGGGCGGTGTGTACCATCTCGGATTGACAAAGACAATCTTCCTGGATGCCGGAGGTCGGCTAGGATTCGCTATGTATAAATCTTCCATCGATTGCGATGCCCCATTTCCGGAAGGCGGTTCCTTGTCCGGAAGTGCACCATTTTTGGATATCCAAATTGGGGGGTCTTTGCACTTTGGGAATTTCAGTGTCGGACCTGAGATCAGAAAACCGCTTTACTTTTCTACAAAATTTAAGGGGTTTTCTCTGATATACGCACTACTTGCAGCAAAGCTAATGTTCTAAGCATCCAGATCCTCTTCGTAAAAAAACCACACTCTACCCTTCGAACTTTTCAACAGAAAAACGGATTTTTGTGGTTTTTTTTATTTTCCTACGTTCTCATCTGATAATTTCTTTGTTATAGTGTTTGAAAATCTATTCAAAGGAGGGAACTTATGGCGCGCTCAGGTTACAGGATGTTTGTCGGGGTCTGCCTTTTGGCCGGGATTATCTTGTGGGGAATTCAGGTTCCAGATGCTTTCGCCAAGGTCGATATCGAAGAAACGGATGGGGTGACAACCTATTCCGTTGCTCTTGACGATGTGACCTTTAAGACAGTCACCATCGACGGAAAGACTTTTGACCAGGCGACACTTAGAGGTGCCGATGGCTACGAAGGTGTCGTGTATAGCGTAGGCGAGCCGGAAATTCCCGTTATAAGAATTCTAGCTGACGGCGTCACGGCTGTCGAAGTGAAATCCGATTCGTCAACATCTAAGAGACTCTTCGGATATTCCTCGCTTCCTATTGTCCCGAATCAGGCATCTGCCGAAAAGAAGCCCGGAGCCATCCGAACCTTCGTTATGAATGAAAACACCTATTCAAAGGATTCCTTCATTGGCGACTCCCTTTACAAGACCGAGGTCATCGGGACAGTCCGCGGCGTCGCACGGACCTTGATTACCTTATATCCTCTTGCGTACAACCCGGTTTCAGGGGACAAGAAGCTAAGAACCAATTTTGAAATCGTGATCAAGCATCAAGATTTGGCATTAACGCCACAAATCGCAAAACAAGAAGCTATGGCTCTAGTCATTGGCGCTCAATTTACGAACAGCCCATCCCTAAAAATTAGCAAATCAGTACCCCTTACCCTTTCCTCTTCGG
>CAILAO010000205.1 GCA_903832105.1 uncultured Pseudomonadota bacterium
AAGTGCCTATTTGAGAGTCAACTTTTTTAAGAAAGAACCAAATAGTTTCATCCCACTGAAAATATGACGCATACCCCAGAATTTATAATTTAATTGCGGCTTGCTGTTTAAGGACTTTTTCACAGACATTCCAGATAGCTTCCTTCTCTTCTATGTGCCCAATGAGGCTCCCAAGCCTATGAGCAAGGACGCCAGCAATGTCCCATTGATCAACATCTTCGCGCTCAAGAAACTTAAGAATAAGGCTATCGATCTCATCCGCCAGACGTATGAGTTTCATAGCCTCCGCGTCAATCTGAGGTTTTTTCTTTTTCGGTTTGAAATCGATAACTTTTGCCATATGATCACCTGACTTTCATTTTACTATGTTTTTGTCAGAACTGACCATAAAACCTTGCTGAAATTGTGATAAAAAGTCGATTTCGGGCTATATGGAGATTAGTGCAAGATGGTTAAACTACAGGACTATTTTAGAGAAAAAACGCATATAGTTTGGGACTGGAACGGGACCTTACTTGATGACGTCGATTTTTGCATTCAAACGATTAATGAGATCCTGGTAGAACACGGGCTAAAACAGGTAAGTCGCGATGCTTATCGGGAGCGCTTTGCTTTTCCGGTTGTAGATTATTATAAGACACTTGGATTTGATTTTAACAAAGTTTCATTCGAAGTCGTCGGCAAGGCTTTTTTTGACCGTTATCGGGCAGGACTGAATAAAGGCAGTTCGCTTTTTGAAGGTACAAAAGATTTACTGAAGTCTCTTAAGGCGGAAGGAAAGCATCTTTACATTCTCTCTGCGGCCGAGGAACAGCATTTATTCGAAGCCACCCGATATTTTCAAGTTGAGCACTTGTTTGACGGTGTCTATGGCATCTCAAATGTTTACGCTACTAGTAAAGTCGATCGTGGAAAAGAACTCCTTCAAAAGATTGCGGCGCTCAAGGAAAAGATTATTTTCGTGGGTGACACCGATCACGATTTAGACGTTGCAAAGAGCCTTGGAATTGACGCTCTTCTTATTGCAGATGGGCATCAACCATACTGCAAGTTAAAGCCGTTGCATAATGCGGTGCTCGAATCGCGTTATATGAAATAAATTTCAATCCGGTTTATAGTGTGGACAGTTTATCCGAGTGGGCTCTCGGAATTTTTTCTTGACGATCAAGTCTTCGAGTTTTATACTCGCCCCAAGAGTTTTCTCAAACAAAAATTTTGGAGGTTCGTTATGAAATTGGTCAAGCTTCTAGGTGTTTTTTCCGCTTTCGTTCTCAGTTTCGCTCTTTGCTCTTCAAGTCTTTTAGCTGCTGAACGAGGCAAGAGCGGCGGCGCTGATTTTTCGAAGATTTTGATCTATAAAGGCGATAAAGCGGGAACAGGCCCCTCAATGCCGGGATTTCAATTGAAACCAGGGGATGAAATTGTCGTCACAGCTAAATTTGCCGATGATGCCGAAAAAGAAGTACAAGTAAGTAACGTCAAGATTATCTGGAAGGCCGACCCCGAACTTTCCGTAAAACCTATTGATGGAAAACCTTTGAGCGCAACTGTGAAGGCATTAAAAGCATCGACTCAACCTCTATTCTTTTCGGCTGTTTACGATGATGGCAAGGGAAAGAAGGTTAAAGGCGAAGTGATGGGACTTGTGAAATAACAAGTATTGTTTGACATCATTCGCATTTTGCGAGATCGGCGAAAAGGCCTTCCCAGACGTTGTCAAGGTCGCTACCGCTTTGAGCTGTATAGTAAGCTCCTATGTGGTTTGGTTTTGAAGAATTTGATTTTGGTAGCGCGAGATCCTGCAACGTCGAACCTCCGATTGCTTCTTCGCCGAGAGCCACAGTCATGATGGCAACCCCGAAGCTATTTACAAGCGAATCTGCGATCGACAAAAAGTCTCCACCACGATCTTGGCCGTCACTCAGGAAAATAAGGTAGTTTAATGTGCGGTCGATCGGGGTTTGAGGGAGTGACGTCATGACGTTTTCCGCCTCTGTCAAAGCGGCATTGAAGTTTGTTCCCATCGCAAAACCGGGGTTCATAGCCCATTCGATATCATTTTGTATTACTGAGAGGGTGCCGTTTTTCAAGTTTACCCATCCACTGGACCCTGTTTGCGCTTCATCTGCAAATGCGACTACGGCAACCTGAGAGGTCGTGTTTTGCACCGTGCCTGCAAAGGCTGAAAAAATGTACAAATTTCTTCAAATGAGTGAACGAGCGAAAAATATTCTAAAAATACACTTCGTAACCACCCAATATCTCAACGAGTATTTTTTTTTGCTTAAGTCTGAGCAAAGCTGTCCGATCTAGTTTTTATACGGTTCAATGAATAGATCCGTTGAGTTTTTTGGTTTTAAAGGGAAATTTCAGCGGAATAGGACTGTCGGAGGTTTTTATGAGTAAAATAAGTGCAATAATTTCTTGCAGATGCCGCCACGCGATATTTCTGTTTCTCGCGTTTTTCATTGCATCCGGGTGTAACCAAGCAAAGAAAAGTAACACCAGCACAGCGACTACCAATAATCCGGCAGCAACCACTACGGAATCATCAACCGAAACGAGTACGCAAAGTGATGTCACGCCCACTAATACGCCAGGTATCTTGTCAGTCGCTGAACAAATGGTATCCGACCTGGGAACTGCCCTTAAAGACCAAGGGAGTCTGGGACCTACACAAGTGGATACGATTACGGCGGGAGCCCTCGCCCTAGCGGTTGGCGATGGCGCGTCACTACGTCTTGCAAGTTCTGGTGATACTGCGAACGATGTTCGTTATGCGGCACCCGCTATCACTGAAGGAGCCGTGAGCGTTCTTTCTGATGTTGGAGCCGGTCTTACTGACGACACGAAAAAAGCGGAAATATTGGAAATCATTCTGTCATCGGTAGGGGAATCTTCCGGAAAGTTCATTGAAGGACTTTCTGACGAAGACAAAGCGGCGCTCCCAGGAAATACTGTAAAATCAGGTGTCGAAGCCCTCCCAAAAGCGGGATTTAGCAAGGACAAACTCGCCTCGGCAGCCAGCAAGGTGTTTTCAGGTGCCATTAAAGGCATAAAGGGTATGAAGTTCAGTGAAGCCGCAATGAAAGATCCCTTGAGTAAAGTCGCTTCTCTTGGCGTGGGAGCTTTAGGAATCGCCGGATTCAATCCTTGCGAAATGAACAGCGCTTTAAAGCAAATCATGGAAGAATCTCTCCCCCAACTAAATAACGCAGGCGTCTCTCAAACAGGTATGCCAGAGGCCCTTGAATATTTCGCCAAAAACGCCGCGACTGCGGTTCCATCGGCTGGTCTTAAAAGCGCGACCCAAATCCAACTCGCGGTGTCGGACATGATGGAAGGCGCCGTCAAAGGACTTAAAGGTCTTGGTATTTCCGGAACAACGGATTTAAAAAGCGCAACTGATAATCTGATGAAAGGTGTCTTTGCGGGCGTTGGCGGGACCAACCTTCAGCCGGCACAAATGATCCGTGTTTTCGATGGCGTGATGGAAAAAACCGTCGCGGGGATCAAGGATTTTGGCATCACAGATCCAGCCCAGGTGCAAGATATGATGGGGTTTGTAACGAAGCAAGCGCTGAGCCATCTTGATGGTGCGGGAAGTTCCTTTAAGAACGAATCCACCATGAAGGAAGCTGCCGCTGCGATCGGAAAAGGAGCTATGGCTGGAGTACAGCTTTTTAAGCAGGCCGGTATCGTAAATGATAGTCAACTTAAAACGTTAACAGCGCACGTCACCAAAGAAGCGACCACGACCCTTTATGAAAAGCATACTGCCCTCGGATTTTCGGATTTCGGCTCCATGGCGACTCAGTTCACAACGGGCGTCATAGAAGGATTTGTCACTGGCGGGCTAGAAGGTTCAGGTTTAACGACGCTTAAAGACAATATTAAAAATGGCTTTCAAGAAGCAATGACTGCAAAAAACGCTCCCAACGCTGCTAACCTTGTAGACTACGTAGCTAATGCGACTACAGGCGCCATGAACGAAAGAAAGACGCTATGCGAGAAACAACCTGGAGCAAAGTGGGATGACGTCAATAAACGTTGTATTATGTCAGTTTGGATTCCTCCCCCTTCCAATGCATCCATTAATCTCGCAGAAACAACGGCAGAATCGTGTGAAAGCTACGGCGGATGTCTCGCTGAAAAGGCTGAGGGGGAAAAATATTGCAATGTCTCATCCGGTGCTACTGAAGGGACTATCGATGATGAAACAAAATGTACTGGAGCAGGATTCGCTTGGATCAAGGGATCATCCGGTGGTTACTGCGAAACGGCCAAAGCAGTTGCTGATGTTGCGACAAGCTGCGAAGCCCAAGATTCGAATTTTGGTTGCTTATCAAAGCAAGATTGCATGTGGAATGGGGACTACTGTGTTAATACGGTTTCGAATCTTTGCGCGGCGAATTTTATGGTTGATATGTGCCGCCACGCTCCTGGATGCTACTGGGATTTCGAAGGGAAATTTTGCAAGAACGGTGGCTATCTTGAGTGCGCCATAGCGAGCGATCAATCAGCCTGCAACGCTCAAGTTGGGTGCCTATGGGACGGTACTGTTTGTCAAACAGCTATGAAAATGGGCTGCCAGGAAAATCAAATTCAAGCCGATTGCTACAAAACTCCGGGATGTATTTGGATGCAAAATCGATGCGTCAATGGTGCTGTTATGAACTGTCCCATGAATCAGAGCGCGACTTCATGCAGTCAGCAGCCTGGGTGCATGTGGGATGGGTTTTATTGCACCAACATGGCGACCTTGGATTGCTATTCCATTGGTGCAAATGAAACTGCTTGCCGTGAAAATACCGGATGCAATTGGGAAGGAATAAAGTGTCAAAACATCGCCATGGGCACTAGCTGTACTTCGCTAAATACCCAAGCTAATTGCCTCGAAAAGTCTGGTTGCTTCTGGGATAGCACGGGAAGTTTCTGTGCCAATTCAGCATTTCTTGATTGCGGATCCAATACGTCTTCTGGTTCTTGTCTGACTAAGCCAGGGTGCATGTGGGATAGCACTGTAAATAACTGCAAGAATGGCAATCTAGTTGGCTGCGGCGCAGTAAAGACTTCTGCGAACTGTGCAGCTAAATCTGGCTGCTTTTGGAATGGAACGTTCTGTGTAAACAACACATCTCTTGATTGCGGCATTAAAACTCAACAACCCGATTGTGCGAAGTCAGCAGGCTGCATCTGGAACTTCTCGGGGTCTTTCTGTATGAACGCAAACTTTGTTAACTGCGGCATGAACTCGAGTGAAACCAACTGCGGTAGGCAACCTGGATGTGTATGGACAGGAACGTCATGTAATAACACAGCAAGTCTTGATTGCCCCAACCAGAAGGCAGAAGCCTCCTGCACCAGTAAACCAAGCTGCATTTGGGATCTCAATAACACGCCTGCTATTTTGACTGATGACTTTTGTCGTAACGCGGCCTATTCGGGATGCGGCGCAAAACTTGATTCTAATGCGTGTTCTTCCCTTACAGGATGTTTGTGGGATGACTCGAACGGTGGTACGTGCATTAACAGCGGAAATACGGGCTGCGGCTCTAAAGCAAACAAGAGCGATTGTACCGCGACCCAGTCATGCTTCTGGGATGATCTTAAATCTTTCTGCGCGAACTCAATCTATCTTGATTGTGGATCTAGCAGCGCATCCAACACATGTCTTTCTCGCCAAGGCTGTATGTGGGACAGCGCAGTCAATACCTGTCGCAATGGAAACCTTATCGGTTGCAGTTCAGCAACCAGTGCCACCTGCACTTCAATGCCTGGTTGCTTGTGGAATGGAACCTCGTGCGTCAACAACGCTGCGGTTATTTGCGGCGGAAAGGCACAAAACGATTGCCTTAACGCTACGGGATGTTACTGGGATAACACCAATAGCCTTTGCATCAACGCAAACTTTGTTAATTGCGGCGCCAAGACGACCTCAACAACTTGTCAAGCACAAGCTGGTTGTAGCTGGACGGGAACCTACTGTAACAACGCCGCAAGTCTCGACTGCCCAAATCAGGTCACCGAGGCAACTTGCTCTGCTAAACCGGGATGTATCTGGGATTTGAATAACACCCCCAATACGCTCACGGATGATCTTTGTCGCAATTCGACCTATTCGAGTTGTGCGGGAAAAGACAGCGCAACTTGCCCAACCATCACTGGTTGCATTTGGAACGGAACTATTTGCATTAACTCAACGAACGCTGGTTGCGGCTCGAAAACGACCCAAACAGATTGCACAGCGACTACTTCTTGCTATTGGGACAACGCGGGCACTGCGAACGTTGCCACTGACGACTTCTGCGCTGCTTCTACTTTTATAGATTGCGCTTCAAAGACCACATCGCCCACCTGCGCAGAGCGGACAAGTTGCTTCTGGGACGAGGCTGATGATAAATGTAAAAATAATAGTACCGTAAACTGCAGTTCAATAAGCGATGGTAATGTTTGTCTCAATCAACAAGGCTGTCTATGGAGTAACTCGCTATGTGTCAACGCCAGCAATCTTGATTGTTCAGCAAAGGCAGATCAAAAAAGCTGCTTGAGCTTAGGTGGCTGTCTCTGGGACTTCTTCAGCTCTCCACAAAAGTGTTTCAATTCGACAAATATGTCTTGCAGCGGTTACTCACTGCCAACCTGTAATTCAAGACCAGGTTGTGCATGGGATCAAGTATCCAGCGCCTGTAAAAACAGTATAAAAGTAAATTGTGGCGCAATTGGTAATTCAAGTAATTGCATGAACGATCCTGCATGCACCTGGAACGGGAATTTCTGTCAAGCAACCTTACAGGTTTGCCCAGCGCGGACTTCGTCAGGCCAAGAATTATGCGCGGAAAATACATCTCCAAAAAAATGTCTGTGGGATAGTGGCGGAAGTTTCTGCAAGGCTTTGATTGCGCTTCCGTGTAGTGCCTTTACTGACGCCGCACTCTGCACTAACGATCGTAAATGCAAGTGGTTCAACTCTTCCTGTGTTCCATGGCCGCCTTGCTCAAATTTTAATTCCGACCAGGCAAGTTGTACCTCAGTAGCATCAAATCCGGCTTGCGTGTGGTATGCGGCAGCAGGTTGTCTTGATAAATTTGACTTCTGTAAGCAGTACGATTCCAACTCTAGCGCATGCACCGCGACTCACGTCGAGCAAATCGCCTGTTCTTATAACGCAACCAACAATCGATGTTATCCTAATCAGTAACGAGACTTTGGCGCGAAAGCGCCAAAGTATGAAATAGAAGCGACCCTATTTGCCATAAATCGAAAAAAAGTGTAGAAAGAGTGGGATATCTTGGTCCTTAAAGCATTGGAGGATTACTATGTTGTTTTTATTGAAATTTTTTCTTTTGACCGTTCCTTTTGTGTCTATGTTTGCCTGTCGGGCTGAACTCGATCATTCAAACGCCGACTCCGTCCTTACCGATAGGGACGATCCACCGGAATGCCGCTATTATTTGACTTGGCCGCACTTTTATTGGGGTACAAAGGCCGTCAACAGCACCATTGAGGGTGCCGTTTGGAATCAGAACCAAGGACAGCCGGCAGTTTGCGGAAACCGCAATGTAACATCATGCACTGCGGACGGATACACCTATTGGCGAGGTCAGTATTTCGGCGATGGTCGAGGCCGTCATGAAATTTGCAGAAAGCCCATCTCTACGGTCGATCCCAATGCTTGCACGCCAATGCCAGGCAAACCAGTTTGCTTGGTCGAGGAAACATTATTGCAAGATGGAGTTCATCATCAAGCGACTCACAACGCCCAAGGTCGGAAAGCCATGCAAAACCAGTACGGTATCTTTGTGAGTTATGCCGCCACCGTCTATGCAGACCCCGATGAAAATACAACCAGCGATTGGATCGTCGCACGAAGTCAAGATTCTGGAAAAACCTTCCAAAGGATCTTTGAATCCAGCATGCATAGAACTTTACCGCCAGCCCTTGCAAGCGATATGGACGGAAATATCTATTCGATTCATGGGACAGGAACGAAATGGACGGGACCTAACGGCCAACCGCTTTGGCCAAAAGATGCTTGGTTCTATAGATTCGATGCTAGCCAGGGTTTTGCGAACCCAACGATCAGCAAGATTGGCAAGGGTTCAACTGATAAGCATGATTTTGTGTTTGATTCGAAAACCGGTAATTTTTACTACATGACTTTTAACGATACATTTGCTGATGTGAATTCTATCCCGAGTTTCTTTGTGATTCGACCTGATGGTGATGTTGAATATTCCGTGGCTATGAGTCGCATGGTAACCCTAGACCAGAAGTATGCAAAGATCATGTACCCTCACCTTGCAACCGATGGGAATCGGATTGTTGCAGCTTGGTCTACAGAGTATGATCCTCCCGGTGCCAGCAACCCTGATGATCCCAATCAAACCAATCTCTACCGTAACGTTAGTTTTGTCTACTCTGATGACATTGGGAAAAGCTGGCGTAACTTGACGGGTTCCAGGGTTCAAACACCAATGGTGATGGATGAGACAGGACCAGCGACACTCGTAACTCAATCAGACGAGATCGGTGATCACAATTGGCTTGGGGGTATAAATTATATCAACAATCGCTTGTATGTGTCTTATCAGATCTGGGGTAAAGCTCATCCGGGAAGCCATCCCCATTTTTCTGCCTTTGATTTTAATAGTAGGGCGCGAGACGTCGATATGAGGGAGTGGCGCGGCAGCTCGCTTACTTACGATGGTACAGGTTCCTTCATCGTCAACCCAAGAAATCCTTCGGGTCCCATATACATGACGGTTGGCGGTTCATATGAAGGGAAGGGTGTCGTAGCTGTGTTAATCAGCGAAGATCAAGGCCGTTCTTGGCGTGATTATGCTGTCGGCGGATATCATGACGGTGACCCTTCAGCCGTTATAAACGTTTCTCCTTCGGCGACGATCACACCTGATGGATACATTGTCGGCGTCTATACAAGATGTAACTCTCGTCCAGAGCTGGGCCGCTGCGAAAGTTATATGGGCGGACACTATATCTTGGATAGTCGGGTTTACTTCTTCAGAGTGAAGGCGAAGTAGATTCTCAAGGGGAAGTCGCCACAGGCGCTAGCGGCACAATCACCTGAGGAAGCATTGTCGCCGCGCGGACGAGAAAATCACGCGATGTTTCAAGTCCTCGCATCACTTGCGCGGAATAAATCACTTTAATTCTCGGTGGATTTTGGCGCGGCGTTGAAACTCTGGTTGAAGGATTGGAGGCATTGGCTGCGCTGCCATTATTGATCGTGGTTATTGAAGTTGTAGCCAGATAAGCCCCAAAATAACCAATCCACCACGATGTTCCGTTTGTCGAACGAACTTGGCACCATTGGAAGAGTTTTCGGTCGGGCGAAATTCCCAGATATTTATTTAACACAGGAATGGAGGCTTCGCCTCTCATGCGCGTATTTCCGCACGTGGTCGTAATGCCGAGCTTCTGTTCGGATGGATCTTGCTCGCCATCAAAGGCTGCTGCGAGAATTTTTTCGCTGCTATAGGCCTCGTTTCCTCGCACGAGTTCGACATGGTTAAATGGCATTGGATTTGAATAGCCTGTGATTACTTGCTGCTTAGTTGGAGTTCCTTCGCAGTAATCATAGTCATCGATACTGGCAAGGGGTGTTTCCCACGGTCTGTCACATGAAACACCTTCATACGCGGTGCCGCGTCCACGATTCCCGACAATGCGAAGCAGGTGAAGATCCCCGTTTAAAGTCTTTGTTGTTGAAAAACTTGCGACGTGCATATCGTATGGAACGATCATCGCGTAGAAACCGCCAACTTGGATCTCACGGCTAATACCTGTGGCTTGTGGTTCTGAGGTTCCTGTGGGTGGCGGAGTTTCTTCGCGCGGTAAGGCTTGTGGGGTTAATGGTTGCTCGGGAGCCGTTCCCGAAGAATCGACTGAAGTCATAGGTTCACCATTCTGCTTATCGATCAAGAAGGCAATTTCTATTGGTGATCCATCTAAAGCACCATTGGGGGCTTTAGCACGAACAGAAAAATAGTAAGATTGTCCGTGAATTAATTCTTTAAAAGTAAACTTATCGCCTTCTGGACAAGCACTGAAACCATCTGCTTTTGCTGTGCGGCATTCAAATGTCGCGCCTTCGATGTTCGATCGATAAGATAAAGTCATGGCATCTGCCTTGAGGCGCTCAGGAATTTTATTTCCAAATAGAATGGTTTCTACCGGAACCGCGATTTCGGATGATAAGAATTGATTAACTCCTAAAGGATTCGTTGGAGCCGGGCTACTGGAAGGCGTCGGGGCTTTGTCCTTCCTGTCAGAACTTGGTGTTCCGCAGGAAAACATAAGCATGGTAATAAAACCAATGGAAATCCCAGTTCTCATAAAATCCCCTTAAAAACAATAGTAACCTGTTATATATACGTTATTATCGTTAAAATATCAATAGAAATACAGAGATTTTAATAGTAAATCTATATAACACGCTAATATCATAAGATTTTGTTTTAATTTACGGGCCGATGCTTCTCTCGGAAAACGGACTTTTACAAGGCTGACAACATCTCGCGATATTTTGGAAGTGGCCAGAGGTTGTCGTCAACCATCGTTTCGAGTTTATCGCTGATGCCGCGGGCACGCTCCATGAATCTCAAACCGTCCCCAGCAAGCAACGTTGCGAGTTTTTCCTCGTCATCAACCTTTTTCGCTTGAATAATAAAACCAGAAAGCTCCTCAATCATTCGCGCCAGATTTTCTGTTGCAGTCGAAATATCCGATAAGAGTCTTGTCTGTGTCGGAAGTGTCGCGTTGCTTAAAACAGCCTTGGTCTCTTTGATGCTTTGTGCGAGGAGCATCTGCTGATGCATGGCCGCCGGGAGAATTTGGGTCGAGAGTAGATCGAAGATTGTTTCAAGCTCGATCAGCCTGATCTTGTTATAACGTTCAATACGGACGTTATAACGTGCAATGGTTTCTTGCGTTGTGAAAATGCCGAGATCAGCGAGAAAAGATTGGACTTTTTCGTCTTTCAGAACGCGAAGTGCTTCAGGAGTTGTGCGAAGGTTGGGGAGTCCCCTTCTCTCCGCTTCTTTATGCCATTCTGCTGAGTAGTTATTGCCTTCAAATCTTATCTTCTCCGTGGCTCTCACGACATCTTGGATCACTGAAAGTATTTGTTCATTCGTAGCAGCAACAGGGTGATCTTCCGTAGATCCCGTTTTATCTCGCAGCATCTTGTTCATTCCGGTCAGCGCGTGTGCAACTGCGGCGTTCAAATAAGTGAGCGCCGAGCTGATACTTGCCGAGGATCCGACAGCGCGAAACTCAAACTTGTTTCCAGTAAAAGCGAAAGGAGATGTCCGGTTTCGATCGGTGTTATCGCGAGCGATGATAGGAACCTTTCCAAGCGATAGGTGAATTTCCTTTCTCATGTCCCTGGAAGAAGGTGAATTTTCGATGCTGACGAGATCATTTAAAAGCCGCGTCAAGTGGTCACCTAAAAAGATGCTCATGATCGCTGGAGGAGCTTCATTGGCCCCCAATCTGAAGTCATTGCTTGGCGAGGCAATCGCCATTCTAAGAACATGACCATGATCATGAATAGCCTTAACCGTCGCAGTGAGAAAATAGAGGAATCTCAGGTTTGAGACAGGATCATCACCCGGGTCTAATAGGTTATTTCCACGACCATCATCGAGTGACCAGTTTACGTGTTTTCCTGATCCGTTCACTCCGGCGTATGGCTTTTCATGGAACAGCACGACGAGGTGGTGTTTCTTAGCGATAGATCGCAAGACTTCCATCACTAGTTGATTATGATCGGCAGCGACATTTGCGTTTTCATAATAAGGGGCTAGCTCATACTGACAAGGAGCGACCTCATTATGCCTTGTTTTGCACGGCACACCTAACTCATAGAGTTCGCGCTCGCATTCCATCATGAAATTCAATATTCGCGGTTTGATGGAGCCATAATAATGATCTTCAAGCTGTTGCCCTCTTGGTGGAAGTGATCCTAGGAGGGTTCTTCCTGCAAAAATAAGATCGGGACGAAGCGTATAAAGGGCTTCGTCGACAACAAAATATTCTTGTTCAGGTCCCGCCGTGACGTAAACATGTTCAATGTCTTCGATTCCCATAAGTCGCATGGCTTCGATAGCCTTCTTGTCAAGAGCGACCAGAGACTTTAGGAGTGGTGTTTTTTTATCCAAAGCTTCTCCACCGTAAGAGATAAATAGCGATGGAATACAGAGCGTGAGACCGCTATCTGTTTTCATTAAAAACATGGGAGATGACGCATCCCATGCCGTGTACCCCCGAGCCTCGAAGGTCACGCGCATCCCGCCAGATGGGAAACTTGACGCGTCGGGTTCTGATTGGATTAATTCCTTCCCTGAGAATTTCTCAATGGCGCATCCTTTCGCGTTGAGCGCTATAAAGGAATCGTGCTTTTCCGCGGTGGCGCCTGTTTGTGGCTGGAACCAATGGCAATAATGGGTTGCGCCATGGGACGTTGCCCATTCTTTGACAACAGCCGCAATTTTATGTGCCAGTTCAAGCGTCAGCGGCTCATTGATCACCGCGTGTTCTTTTAGAACTTTAAATTCGGACGGCGAAAGTTTGTCAGCCATCGTATCATAGCTGAATGTTCGAATACCAAAATAGTCAATGGGACGTTTGATTTGAGCGTCTTGAAATCTTCGAACGGTTCTGGACGACGCGATTGCAACAGCGGCTTTGCGGGCAGAGACTGATCCGGATGATGATCCTTGAAAAAGCTCCATCTTAATTCTCCTTATGGGAAAAAAAAAACGGAAGCCCTTTCCGTTCCAATAGGTGATTGATAGCACGTCTAAGATGTATAGTCAAAAGGATAAGTTAAATCAGCCGCCAGTAAAGAATTCTATAGGCCAACTCAGTCTTTTCTGCAGGATCCGGCATCATGCGTTCGATGACGGCTTCGAGTGTTTTCTCTTGTTTTCCGACGGCACCTTTCGCTTCAATTCTATAAACATTGCTTGTTTGACTGAACCACTTGGTCTTGTCTTCGCCGGAGTCAGGGGATGTATCAACCCCTTCTTTTGAGTAGCAAAGGAGATCTTTTAAAATCGACGAAACATCGCCGCCGCTTCCTAGGGCTTCTTTGTCGGTATCTCGCGTGTTCATGGCGAGGGCAAATTTTTCGCCGCAGTTCGCCTTGGAATCGGGAAAAAGACACGCAAGAAGCGACCGATCGGCAGTGTTGATGTTAATCTTAAGCTTATCGGTGTTAGCGGTCTGAAGCGGAAATGCAGTAATATATTTTGAAAAAATCTTATGCATGTCTTCGTCCCAACCATCGATCATGCGCAGCTCCTCAATGGAATCGAGAGGGGCATTTTTTGTTTTGTACGGAAATTCACGACTCTCGTAAAGCTCGCTTTCATCTGTGATACCGGACTCTGGTGAAGCTTTGTCATCGCGATCGATCCAGTCTTTCAATTTGTATACAATTTCCCGTGGAGTTGTCTTTCTCGCGGCGAGATAAGCCTTTTCGACAGGACAGCTAAAAAGAGCCTCCAGCATGATCATAACTTCCGAACACCTGTTTTGCGCGCAGTTATTGACGTTGATTTTCTTGCTCTCATCAGTAACGTTAATCGTGAAAACACCATCGAAGAGCTTTAACTGACTGATAATTTTTTCGTCCATGAGGGCATTAAGTTTAAATTCATCCTGCATGGCTCCGACAAGATCTGCCGTCTCGCCCCCGATCGGCATTCCGTTCAATAGACCCCAGATGTCCCCCATGCCGTCTGTAGGAGGCGTCTTCATCGGGCTTTGCGGAGATGCCAAGAAAAGATCAATCGCCCAATCTATAGAAACCAAAAAAAGGGCAAGGGTAAATCCTGACTTTGCCATGTACTCTGCTTTAAGATTGTCACGATTCGCAACGCCAAGTTCCAGGTTAACTTGCGAGGTTACGATGAGATCAGAGGCAAAAAGGATCATAATGGCCGTGATAAACATCGCCATAAGGAGCGCAACGCCCCTTTTCTTTAAACGTCGGCCGTTCTCGGCGCCTTCGGAAACACCCGGCTCCAAGGGATCTCTTTTTGCAACGGGAAATCCCCAGTAGGTCTTGGGTTTTTCAAATGGAACTTTTAATACCATCGGATGCTATTACTCCGCTGTTTAATCTCTGCATATTCGATAGATCGAGTTAAAAAAATCACAGTTTTCATCGATACGGTATCGTCCTCTTTAAAGGTATCTCCCGCTTCTTCCGAAGGATCTCGCGCGTAGGCTTCGATTTCGACAACAGCCATGCGAGGCAGCTTGTCCTTGGTATCTCCTTTTGTACTATCCCAGCGATCATTTGACCAATCGTCCCCACGCCATGGTTTGATGCGAAATGACTTAATGTATTTTGCAAGAATTCTCATGGGGGGATTTTCTTTGAATTCGCTTGGGATAAACGGTGCTTCTCCACGATATAGATGTTTGAAATTGGCGTTTTTTTTATCATCGACCATCTCGTAAGCGACATAGGTCTGGTCTGATTCGGCGGAACTGGAAAGTCTTGCCCGGTGAGTCATTGTTGTAAGATACAATTTGTCGACGTCACCCGCTTTGTCGATTTTAAAGATTGTCTGAGTTCTCCGGTCGAGAACCAAGCGAGCAAGATCTTTCGAAGAAATAATATAGGCATCTTGCAGATCATCTGAAATTTTTTGCATGGCGATCGAAAGTCGGTGAGTCACCTGATCGTTTTCGGCAAGGCTAGCCCGCACATCGAAACTTGCACGCATCATTGTTGTAACAGCGACCGTTAAAAACGCCAGAATACCAAGCGTGATGATGACTTCGAGGAGCGTGAAACCCGACTTTGCCATTCTCATTTGTCACCTCCTGTTGGAACAAGAGGTTTCTTGACAGGTGGTTTTAAAGTGCTATCTTTTTTCGGTTCTTGCTGCTCTTTCTTCTGCATGTCTACCACGGCCTTCATAGAGCCAATAAACTTATCTAAATCCCGTTGATTTGTGAGAAGTATTGTTAGTTCTGTGCTGTTTCTCCTTGCGCCATCCGCCCAGGATACTTGAACATTAGCCGTTTTAAGAACTGTATCATTGAAAACTTGAGTAACAGCAGTCTTAAGCATGTCGCCCATGCCAGCCATGGGGTTAGCGGCCGTATCGTCTTCTTCGCCCTCTTTTTTTCCGAAGTTTCCAGTTAGAAGATCCATAATGGGAAACTTCCACTCTTTAATGTTGATGGCGTAGGAAAAATCCGGAAAATCTTCGAATGGCGTTTCCTTAACCTCAAGCTCAAGTTCTTTAAGCTCCATTGTTCCAGCGTGGTATTCGATCTGTGAGAGGATTCGCTTGGCAAGCCAGGTGGCTTGGTCGATTTTTCTGGCATAATCGGAAAAAATAATCGCGTTTCCCTGGACGCCAGCGACTTCGAGGGTCAAAAAGGTGAGCAGCGACAAAGCGATGATCGCTTCAAAGAGGGAAAAACTGGCTTCCTTATGGTTCGCTGAATTATTCATTGGATTACTCATCATCTACTTTTTTAACATCAACCTCCTCATATCCAGGCAGCATCTCAGCGGTACCCGAAAAAGGCTCTGTAACGATCGTATAGGGAGCTTTATCGGTATCTATTCCTGTATCGCCCCATCGATAGGCTACATGGATCACAGCCTTCTCGACATAACCATAACTGAACACGTAAATAAACGCACGCGCTTCAACGCCCAATTCTTCAAATGTCTGTTTCTCTCCGTGATGTTCCGCTTGCACGTCTTGAATGATGAGAAAGGGGCCGAGGGTCCTATCCTTCCATTCGATATCCGTGACTCTAGACCACTGGACGGGTTTAAGGCTGTCTTTAGCCTCAATAACAGGGGAAGTTGGAAGGATCGGCTCGTCGGTGACCGGGTCGACAAAAGTCTCACCCGCAAGCGCTTCGTAGTCTTTAAACTTTTCTTCAAAGATGTCTAACTGTTCTTGCTCTTCAGCCGCTGTTGGATCGCGGCCCATCTTTTCGTCGCCAATATAGACGTCGCGACGATTGGCCTCCTCGATCCAGTAATCGCCTGAAAGGAGCATAAACACCAGACGATAAGATTTGCCACTCAACACGGCAAGATCATAGGCATTACGAATATCGCCCTGAAGCCGTCCGATTTTTGTGGCGGCTTCAGAACCTGTTTTAAGGTTGAATTGGGGGATCGCAACTGAATAGACAAAGACGATGATCGCTAATACGAGAATAATTTCGATAAGCGTAAAGCCATCGTTCGTCTTTGCTCTCATGAGTTTAAACCATTACAAAATTACGGTGTTTTCTGATCTTTCCCCTCGTCAGGATAGGTAACGTCATCGCCGGTCCCCATCTGACCGTCGGAGCCTGCTGATACCATTTTGATCGTGCGGCCATCTGACTCATATGCGAAATCATTGCCCCATGGATCTCTTAGCTTATTAGCTTCGATATAAGGACCTCTCCAGTTCTTTGCATCGCCGGGAGCTGTCAGAAGTGCGCTAAGCCCTTGCTCAGTCGTGGGATAGCGGTTGTTATGCACACGATAAATTTGGAGTGACTGTTGGATCGCCCCCATTGCGAGTTTCGACTGGTCCTCTTTAGCGGATTCAGAAGTACTCATGAGGTTGGTCGCCAGATACGCCATGAGAGATACTAGCAGCGTGATGACAATAATAATCTCGATGAGGGTCATACCACGCTGGTTAACAGCTTTCATTGATTTGGAAAATTTTTTAAAACATCTAAGACTGCGGCACTTCAGAAAACGTTCGGCAAAGATCATAGCATTCTCCTTTTTAAGATAAGGCTTTTTATATCATACACTTGAGGGGAGGTTAGGACAACGTCCGGCCCCCTCTTGAGGTGACTTTAAAAAATCTTGAGTATAAGTCAAGTCACAAGTCAAACGGTTACGTTTCTGGAAAAGCGTGAAAAAGTTAGATATTCTTCTTGTGATTACGGTTGATTGGGATTTATATAGAAATATGCAGATTGAAACCCTATATCAAGTACGTTTTGGATCGGAAGAAGATCTGAAAGCTAAAAGCAGAATATGGAAAGTGTTATGTCAACTTTTCTTTCAACGATATATTCGCGAAGGTGATACCGTTATCGATCTTGCCTCGGGATATTGCGAGTTTATTAATCATATTCAAGCCAGGAAAAAGATCGCGGTTGATGTCAATCAGCAGGGACGGAGTTTTGTTCATCCGGATGTCGAGTTCATCTGCAATTCCTGTCTTTCTCCAGAGGTCTTTAACCGTAGCGATGTCGATGTTTTTTTTATGAGTAATCTTCTGGAGCATCTCGACAGCAAAGAACAAGTGTTCCAGCTTTTTTCCTCCTGTCACAAGGCGCTTCGAAAGGGCGGCCGTCTCCTTATCATGCAACCCAATATCAGATTCGTCGGTGCAGCATACTGGGATTTTTTTGATCACAAATTGCCATTTACGGATAAAAGTTTGGTGGAAGGCCTTATCACGGCGGGGTTTGAGATCGAACGCGTGATTCCTCGTTTTTTCCCTTATACGACCAAGGGCAGGTTACCTAAGCACCCGTTTCTTGTTGCTTGGTACCTCCGATGTCTTCCCTTCTCTGGTTGGCTTCTTGGGAAACAAAGTTTTGTCGCGGCCCGAAAAACCTAAAATTGAAATGATCCGGATTTCTACGAAGCTGCAATCTTTAAAACTTGCCTCACTGCCGAGGTGTCAGGAAGACGATACTTGGCTCTACTTGGGGTATTGCCCACATGAACCGTAAGCCCTTTCACGGGAATCACGGCAAAAAGGTCTTCATCTGTGAGGTCGTCGCCAAATGCGATCGTCAGGACGTCATCAGGTTTGTTCTTTAAAATCGCTGGCACGATCGCGCTCTTCTTGACCCGGCTATGCCTCACTTCGAGTACTTTGCTACCTTGAAGAACTTCAAGCGGAGTATTGCTAAGCGCGCTTGTCAAAGTGAATTTCAACTCTCGCGCTTGACGAAGACCAAACTCCGGATCTGCCATGCGGTAGTGCCACGCTATCGAAAAACTTTTATCCTCGATGAGGGATCCAGGAGTACGTAGTGTATAAAATTCTAAAATACTCCAAACCTTTTTCTTCCATTCAGTTTGATCCAGATCAATGAGGGATTTCCACTGATCGCTTGCTGGAGGTTTTGACCAAAGACCATGCTCCGCATGAATAAAGAGAGGTAAATGTCCTAACCATTTTCCGATGGTTTCTTGGGCGCGACCACTCACAATATGGATTTCTGCACGAGGTTTTGCGGCGAGGTTTTTGAGTAGCTCAAGAAGCTCAGCATCAGGAGAAGCAAGTTCCGGAAGATCATGAAACGGCATCATAGTCCCGTCGTAATCAAGAAAAATAACGAGATCGTTGGCATTTTTCATGCGCGTACCAAGATCAATCGGACTGATGTTCTCAGGAAGATCGGTTTGTTGCAAATGCCCTTCATGAACTTGTTCAAGGTCGTAAAGAAAAGTTTCCGCCCATCGAAAGATGTCAAAGGTCAAAACGCGCTTTCTAAGTTTTCGCATGCGTACAGCTTGCTCTTCATCAGGCATCGTGAGAGCTCGATAGAGAGTTTGACCTACGCCATTTGCATCAAAAGGATTAACAAGCAACGCCTCGCCCAGCTCGGAGGATGAACCCGCAAATTCGCTCAGGACTAAGACACCCCGTTCATCAGAACGTGAGGCAACAAATTCCTTCGCCACAAGATTCATACCATCTCGGAGGGGCGTAACCATCATACAATCCGCCGAGCGGAAAAACTCAACAAGAGTGTCCGGGGAAAAGGCTCTATTGATATAGTGAACTGGCGCGTGATCGACATTGCCATAAAGCCCATTGAGGCGGCCCACCATTTCATCGACTTGCCGTTTCACCGCCTCAAAACTTGGATTGTCCATACGCGAAGGAACCGCAATCTGCATGAGCGTCACCTGTCCTCGGAGTTCCGGGTGCGACTCGAGAAGTTTTTCAAAGGCGAGAAGGCGGTTAGGAATTCCCTTGGTATAATCCAAACGGTCAACTGCTAGGATAAGTTGACGATCTTTCTTACTTTGCGAGGATTTTGTTTTGAGGTCGTCAAAAAAGCGCGCGTTAATACCCATCGGATAGGCACCGAGTTTGATCTCGCGTCCGCTGATAAAAGCTCGATTAAAATCAATATCAAGTCCAAGAATCCTGGTGAGAGAACTTGAAAAATGACGAAGATACGAATCTGTGTGAAACCCGATGAGATCCGCGCCCAAAAGGCCCTCTAAAATTGGCTCCCGCCAGGGAAGGATTCGAAATATTTCAGAAGTCGGAAACGGGATATGGAGAAAGAATCCAATTTTCGCGGTTGGATGACGCTCTCTCAAAAGTTGTGGAAGCAACATAAGATGAATATCGTGAACCCAAATCATATCACCAGGTTGGTAGACTTGGCATACAGCATCCGCAAACTTCTTATTCACTTCACTGTAGAGGTCCCAGCCCTCCGCATCAAGGGGGAGCCGATCGATGAAGTAGTGAAAAAGCGGCCAGAGGATGCTATTTGAAAAGTGATGATAGTAGGCATCAATCTCTTTCTTTGAAAGTTTCACGGGAACTAAATTATGGGCGAGGAGAAGATCCGCAACCTTAAAATCTTGTTCTGGGGAAGTGCCTTTATATCTTCCAGGCCAGCCAACCCAGAGCGTGTTTGGAAAATGATTCTGTACGGCGCTAAGACCAGTTGCGACGCCTCCGACACTTAGAGACACAACGACATCATCTTCGTTCACGGTGACCGTAACGGGGAGTCGGTTTGAAACTAAAATTAAACGGCCTGTCAAGATAATCCTACTGTAAAATCCCAGTCATCGAAAGAATGGCGATCAAAATGCCGATCAAGCTTTCACCAGCAATAATGCCGGACGCTACCGTTACTGTATACTTTTCGTGAATGACGCTCCACTTCTTTTCGAGGATATAGGCTATGACGGCGCCAGCAAACATCGAAATGGAGTTCCAAGCCGGAATGACAGCCGCAAGCCCGAGTCCCATCGCAGAAGGAATGTAGTGTCGATGTTTTGGAAACCAGCGTTCAAGAAGCGTGATCACGATGCCAATTGTGCCTCCTATTAAAACAGCCCAGCGAGCGGTGGGATGGAGGCTTTCAAGACCTGTTGAAAGGAGCTTTGCAACACCGGCCCATACTTGAGCCGCAGGAGCTGGAAATTCGTCGGTGCCGATTTTGGGCACAAGAAGATTAAACACCGGGACGATAACGATCGTTCCGGCAAAAATCCCAAGAAATTGTGCTATAAACTGCTTACGCGCATTGGCGCCGAGAAGATATCCGCTCTTAAGTTCTGTCAAAAGATCAGCCGTGCTACCCGCAACGTTGGCGGTCACCGAAGCGGTCATCAAGTTTGTTACCATGTTGGAGGGAGCAATGACACCATAAGTGAGCTGCGTAATTTTTCCAAGAGCGCCTACTGGCGTAATATCTGTTTCTCCCGTTGCCCGGCAGGCAACAATTGCGAGGAAAAACGATAAGATAATTGCAACGACGCCCATCCAATATGTTGTATTAAAGGCCTGATGCAAGAGAATAATCGTGCCAACACCTGAGAGGCAAGTCCCTATGGCAAACCAAGATCCCGGTACTTCAATCGCAGCGAGAGGATCGTCTTTTGACGAGGCTTTGCCTCTCGCAAAAATCGCTGTGATTCCCGAAAACGCACGCACGACGACACGCCATTGAAAGGCAAAACTTAAAAGTCCTGAGGTGAGCATAATTGCAACGCCACCCCAAAGCGACCAACTCACAACACCGCGGAAACCGAGTTCTTTAATGACTCCCAGGTCGTACATATAGGGAGCTAATATTCCCCAGTTGATGATAGCTCCTAGAAGTAGGGACCATCCCGTTTTGATGCCGATGATGGCACCAGCGGCAATCATCATTGCTGAAGCTTCAAAAGAGAATGTGAACTTCACAATAGGCTGATTCGATAGGGTTAAGAACGGAAAATGAAATTGTCCAGGAATATTAAATGGCATCCATGAGGCGGCTGCATCGCGGAACCAAGCAATGAGACCTCCGAAGAGACCCGCAGAGCCAAGAGCCTTCGCCTTTTGTTTGGCAGCTTCACCTTCGGAATGAAGACCTCTTAAAGTTTCTGCAGCAGCGATACCACTCGGGAATTTAAGTTTTTCGACGTTAATCATTTGGCGTTTCATGGGAACCGCAAGAAAAACACCGAGAACAGCTAGAAAAAATGTCCATAAGTAGAGTGTTGTGTTATCGATCCGTGTTCCGGTAACGATGATGTAAGCAGCGATCGCAGAAACCATCGTGCCACCAGTTGAATATCCAGCAGAGGAGGCAGTGGATTGCATGCAGTTGTTTTCAAGAAGCGACATGGAAGATCTGGTAAGTTTTGGAAATATCTTATGGAGCGTCGACCAGATTGAAAAAGAAAGAATGCAAGCTGTGATGGCAACGCCAAAGCCCCATCCAGTCTTTAAACCAATATATAGGTTGGAAAGAGACATAATGGAACCAAGTATACTTCCCATTAAAACAGCTCTTAAAGTAAGCTGCGGCATTTTATCGCCTTGATATACCGTTCGAAACCATTCAAGTTCGATTTCCTCCGGTGTCATTTTCTTTTCTTCCAGTTGAGTGCTTGCTGCCATGGGTTTTCCTTTCTATAAATGATGCGATAGCTCATTATACCAATTATTCACAAGTATAGGGGCTTATCCCCGATAAGCGTTGCTCATTGTACTTGCAGCCGCTTTGTTTAACCAGATGCAAAATTGACATAGGGCAAGAGGGATAATAGATCTAGGTCAATTAGGCGTCTTGTTGATTCGAATCCGTAAGCTTATGCTCTTGCCAACCCATAAGCTCTTTGTTTATGATGAAAAGGAAGCTATTCGATCTTAGGCTTTTACGTAGGGGGGAATGTTTAATGACCAGTGTTCACACGCCAAATTGGCGCCAGCGGATATGGCTGTGAGTTGAGGGAGGTCAAGAAAAACAGTTTCTTTTAGTAATAGCCCTCCTCGACTGACACTCCAGTAAAAAAATCCGAAAAATTAAAAGTTTTTAGCCTTCTCAGGGGGCTGAGAGTTTAAGTTATGAGCTTAGTTTATAAGGTTTAAGGGAATATATGCAGGTGACATTATTAACATGGATAAAGGGAATCTTTTTTGCGGATATGACGCCGCTCATCAAGGCGGGAAGGTCTAAGATTTTGGAGGCGAGCGATATGCCGCCTCTTCCAAATAGTCTTAATCCGAGAACTGTCAACGAGGCCTTCTTTAATCTCAAGGAGGAGGGGGCCTTGGG
>CAILAO010000206.1 GCA_903832105.1 uncultured Pseudomonadota bacterium
ACTTGATCAGCCACACTTCGTCGTATCTCTCGTAGAAGTTTTAGCGAAAAAGCTCAACGTTTCAAGAAAGAGATCACGTTAAAGTCTCAAGTTTCAAGTCTATGTCTATGAGGACGTATACGTTAACCCAGTGCCATTCAGTACACGCCCTAATCTCTGCGTTGGCTTCAAAAAAATTCCTCGCCTAACCAGCGAAGTTATGTCTCGTCATTTTTTCCTTGTCGCCTTGATCTTGGACTTTTAAAACAGAATCTACTATAGGTGCTACATTTGCATTAAAAGTAAAAAATCGCTAAAACCGCGCCAATCAATAAGTGAGCGGAAACAAAATAAATACCTGTCAAAACAAAAATTGGACCATTGAGTGATGCAATAGAAACCCTCGCTTTACCTATAACGACACCAACTATAAGCATTTGAAGCAAAATGAAAAGCGATAATGTGGTCATAATGCATCCTCAACATTTTTCGAGGTAGAACTACTCCGCGATGACAACGTCCCCTCGTTCAAGCACAAAGCGGTCAAGACCCTGTTTGCCAACAACCACATCTTGATAATCGGCCGCAAACCTATCAACTGCAATGATTTTGGATCCCTGATTTTGATGCCTCAAAATAACAATTCGACCGGTCGCGAATCGATCAAGCCCCCCAGCCATCGAAACTCCCTGAATAAGCGTCGTTTTTTGATCAAAGTTCACCATGCCAGGTCGTCCAAACTCACCGGAAAAATAGACCCGATAGCTTTTTCTCGAAACCACCGTTAGCGAAACGTTGGGCTGCTTAACAAACGGTATTAGCTTTTGATTTAACTGCAGGGCAAGTTGCTGCGCGGTTAGATCTTTTGCTTTCACAAACCCAACAAGAGGAAAACTTATTTCTCCCGAAGAAGAGATGCTATAGTTCCCGCTAAGATCCTGTTGGCCGTGAACTTGAACCATGACTTCATCAAGTGGACCGATGAGATAGTCTCCCGAAGGCGTAAATGTATCACCAAGAGGTGCGGAGGAAAGGGTCTTGGCTGGAATCGTGGTTCTGCAAGAAATACTGATGAGCGATATTGAGCAAGATAGAACCAACATCACACCCGACAATGAAATCTTCTTTTGAAACGTTTCACGCATCATGATTAACGTCCTCCCTGATTAGAACATCTTAACTCACGTTTTCGTTAAGTTCGTTATAAAATTTCCAACACCCCCCCAAAGCGAGCGACATCAAACTGACAATACGAATCTCAAGCAGCCCAATATCACCGTAAGCGTACACGAGCCAGCGCACAACCATGGTCATCGTAACGGCTGCGACTAACATCGTTAGAACACTTCGAGCATGATTAAAGAGCTTCGTGGACATCGCTATATTACTGGCGACGAAAAGAGAAAGCCCGGCAATACCGACAGGTCCTGCGAATGTCCATAAATAGAGCACAGTATTATGAGGAATAAGATCAAAGTTTTCATAAACGAAGCTGACGTCAGGTAGTTTTATATACAGAGGAAAGGTCCTACCAAAGCCAATTCCAAAAACAGGATTCTCACTAACAGCGCGGAGAAGATTGTAGTCTTCAAATGCCCGGTAAGATGCCGCTGACTCGGCCCCACCAGGAAGAAGACTTCGTATAGTCATAGCGAAAAAACCAAGAGGTCCAGACAGCCTCCACGTTAAAACGGTGAAGCTGACAACTCCTATGAACGATAGTAGCAACGGTTTTCTACGTCTATACAGCGCCTCAAGAGGAAGCGCAGCAAGAAGCAGAGCCAGTCCAATAATGACACCAACCAATGAAGAACGTCGGTCATTGATAAAATATACAACGGCCATCGGCACTACCATAAAAAAAGTAAGGATTTTAGAAAGATAGGATTTCTCAACGAACAGTATGTAGCCACCAAGAAATATCATCGAGGTTGCTAAAAAGTCGGAAGACAAGTGATCGACTAAAAACTCCTTATCGCCCAACGACCCATTTAAGATGAAAAAGTACACATATATGGCTTGAAAAGATTTTATAAGCATTGCAGCTGTTATCACTTTAAAAATGCCAATCAAATCTTCTGCTCTTCGAAGCGATAGATATCCAATCAAGAACCATGTAGGGTAAAGAAGGAAAAAGCGGGTTTGCGTAATGGCAATACGCCAGTCGTTACCGCGAATAAGTCCAGTAAACACACCGAACAAGGCTACTGCCGGGATGAGGCACCCAACGAGCACCACCTTTGCCAGAGGAGGCATTCTCTTCACATGCTTTTCAAACATGTGTTTCCAAAGACAAAGGCCAAGCAAAAAAAAGCTGACGAGTTCAAACAGCGTGGTTGGTATTCCTGGAATTCCGATGACCTTGGTTAATCCGTCGAATAGAAAAGATCCTAAGAATTCTGTGATTGGATCATATTCGTAGAAAGGCCTGGCGGACGGGACGTCTAAAACGAGATAGATAAAAACGAAAATCTGAACAACTCTCACTGTAGGCCAGTCGAACAATCTGGGAAATGTAACAACAAAAAAAATTAGAGCCAAAAAAGCCACTGGGAGAATGAAGTTTCCACCACTCAATATTAGGAGCAAAGGCAGTAGAATAGCCAAAAAAATGGCTA
>CAILAO010000207.1 GCA_903832105.1 uncultured Pseudomonadota bacterium
AGGATTTCTTTAAAACTTTATCTAAATTTTTTTGACGCGGAATATGTCTTTAATATAGCTGGGTTATATCCCATGCTTTTTGATTTTTAAACACGGAAGAAGGCAGTGCCAATTACTTTACAGGTTATTTTTCACATTTATTGAACCCACTGAAATAGGCGACGATTACAACAAAAACGCTATGCTGTTATTAAAGTGCTTAACTGCACTGATCTTAAAATTGTTAAAGTAAATGGATAGTCATTGCCATCACGCGTGCCCAGTTATAAATTTGCTCTTTTGAAAAATCGTCCATGTATGGAAAATGGAAAAAACCGGCTTTGAGTTCAGTTGAAAGCCTTGGATAAAGCGTGATCAAACCTTCTACAAGCTCGACTTTCTGATCTTGAAGCGCACGCAGAACCGCATAGCTTACGTTATTGCAGATATAACTGCCCGTGGAATACGGGGTGTTTGAGGCTACGACGTTGAACCCGAGATCCTTGATGGTAGGCTCCGTGGCGCTGGACAATTTTTTGTTATCCCATTTCATGTACATAACCTCTTCGCCAGGCGGGGTGGTTTTTAAGACGTAATCAGAAATCGGTCTATTGTGCTCAGCGGTGGAACCATCGGCATTAAAGCCATTTTCACGAACGGCCATGTTGACCGATCCTTTTTCAAATCTTGCGTCATACTCTCCCTGCCCAGTCATCAAAATGAGATTAGGCTCAAACCTGATAGCTTCGTCAACGATGATTGCTGCCGCCAAGTCCCAAAGAACATCAAGCACGATAAGACAAACATCGTAATCAATGCCATCGATAGTAAGTTGTCGCATCGTCACGTGCCCGCCGTAGTCGGCGCTTTCATTCATCCCCTGCCGCAACTCGATCTGCTGCATATCCGGCAGATTCCCATCAGCGGTGTTGATGCTTGCTGGCCAAAACGCCGGATTTGCCATGTTATCGATAACAACTCCTGAAATGTTGAGGCTTCCGCCACCAAAGGGACCAAAACCTGTGACGATGGCCCTCTTCTTGGCACCCATCGGAGAGCACTTTTTTGCTGTATTGAGATGCTGCGCGAATAACTTTTGGACCTCTTCGTTACCTATGGTTCCGAGGTTTGTGTAAAGCCGCGATTTTTCATTTCTTGTTTCTTCTCTCGAACAAGAGACAATATTTACGAAAAGAAAAATGGCAAAACCCAAAGACAAACTTTTTACAATTTTTGAAAAAGAAATCATATGGTCTCCAATTCACAAGAATAAGGCTGATCTGCCGCTTGTTCATATCGTACGCCTTCAAAAGGCTTGGAGTCAAACACTGTTAAGACAGGTTCTCAGAAGAAAACGCAGCACTTTAATTAGACTCTGCTGAAAAAGTCCTTTTTTCAGCAGAGTCTAATTAAAAAGGATGGGGATAGGGATAGTTTATGGGGAGCAAGGTTCGGGGCTTAGGGAACAAAATCAACTAAATATAAAACCGTTGACAGGCAAGGGGTTTCGGATTTTTGGGTACTCCAAGTCATTGATGCTCTTTCCAAAGGGAACGGCTTCAGATACCATACAGTCGTTAACGATAAGCTGTTCATTTATTAGCGGGCATTTGAACCTTTAAAATGATTCATCTCTCAAATATTACCAAACGCTATGGAGACAGAGTCCTTTATCAAAACGCCAGTTTTTTGGTTCGCCCAGGCGACAAAATTGGACTCGTGGGACCCAATGGCGGTGGAAAAACCACAGTATTTAGGATTATCGCTGGAGAAGAGCATCCCGAAGAAGGCTCTGTGGCAATCGATCCAGGTCTTGTCATAGGATACTTTGCTCAAGATGTCGGCGAAATGTATGGTCGCAGCGCCCTGAAAGAAGTTCTTGCGGGTGCGGGTCGGGTCTTTGCTCTGGGAGAAGAGATCGCAGCTGTGGAACGGCGTTTTGAGGGCAGCGCTGTGACGCCCATCCCTGATGATGAGATGGAACGTCTTATGGAGCGGTTTGGCGAAGTTCAGACGGAGTATCAACATCGTGGTGGGTATGACCTTGAATCCAGAGCGCAAGCAATTCTGACGGGACTTGGTATTGGCGAGAATCGTTGGAATTATCCAGTTGAATCGTTCAGTGGCGGTTGGAAGATGAGAATTGCGTTAGCTCGCATCCTCTTACTTAATCCTGATGTTTTGCTGATGGACGAACCAACAAACCACCTAGATATCGAATCCATCATTTGGCTTGAAGATTGGCTTAAATCGTTCAAAGGCTCACTCGTCATGACAAGCCATGACCGTGAGTTCATGAACCGTATTTGCGTCCGCACCATCGAGGTTGCTGCGAAATCTATTACGACCTACAGTGGAAACTACGATTTTTACCTGCGTGAACGTGAGATCCGCCGCGAAAACCTCCTTGCGTCGCACAAAAGACAACAAGATATGCTTGCCAAAGAAGAAGACTTTATCGCGCGTTTTGCAGCTCGCGCTTCACATGCCGCGCAAGTTCAGTCGCGTGTGAAAAAAATCGAGAAAATCGAGCGGATCGAGTTGCCGCCTGCAACGAGAAAAATTAAATTCCAATTTGCACCTGCACCACGAAGTGGAAATGATGTGTTGCGTTTGGAAAAGCTCGCGAAATCCTGGACACTGCCAGATGGCACGGAGCACCCAGTTTTTAGCGGCATTTCGGGGTTGGTCTCACGTCTTAATAAAATCGCGGTTACGGGAATTAATGGAGCTGGCAAATCCACTTTACTTAAAGTCATATCAAAACAAACGGAAGCCTCCTCAGGTGCTGCGATTATTGGTTCAAGCGTGACGTTTGGCTATTTTAGTCAGTATTCATGTGATCTTTTGTATCCTCAAAACACAGTCCTTCAAGAAGTTGAAAGCCGCATGCCTCTAGCAACCATAGGGACCATAAAAAATCTTCTGGGTGCTTTTTTATTTTCTGGTGATGATGTCGACAAACCGATCTCAATCCTTTCGGGCGGTGAAAAAACAAGGGTCATCCTTGCATGCTTATTGGCTCAACCGGTTAATTTTCTCATCCTTGATGAACCAACAAATCACCTTGATATAGAAAGTCGCGAAGTCCTGCTCACTGCATTGAAGGAATTCGAAGGGACTGTCATGATTGTAAGTCACGATCGTTATTTTTTGCACAATATAGTAAACAGGGTGTTCGAGATTGACCACGGAGCCCTTCGCATTTATGAAGGTGATTACGATTATTATTTGGAAAAAACTCATGTAAAAAACTAAAGAACGGTTTTTTCCGGTAACCGTTATTATGACTCGACTCGTTTCAGCCTGAGACGGTTTTCAGTTAATACATTAGAATTCAACAGGTTATGCGTTCGATAAAAAAAACTAAACTTTGAGATAGAGTTATCCGATATAGGGATTAAAGGTAGGGGGTAAAAAAAGAGGAGGAATTTTGTATGTCTTTCTACGCCACAATCGTGCTGGTAGCAACCGCACTTACTGCAATGTCATGTAATTCTGGAAGCTTCAAAGATCTATATGATCAGAAGCCAAGTGATCGCGACTCAAAAAGCACTGCAGATAACTCCACAAAAAAAGAGACTAAAGAGGAGACTTCAACATCAGCAGAACGATCTGAATCCTCCAGTGATAGCGAAAGCCCTTCTGATAAGCCTGTCATGATTACCGGGTCATGGCTCACGTGTAGTTTTTTGGACGAAAACCAGCCTTTAAAATGGGGCTGCAACATTTATACCGCTCCAGACCAAAAATATCTAGGCACCATCGAGAAATGGGACATTTATGTAAAAACTAAAGACGAAACTGTGATAAAGGTGGAAAATTTTTCAGAAGATCCCGTCGGAGTTTGGCAGATCACGTTTGACATTCCATCAGCACTTGCCTCAGAGCCTTTCTCTTTGGATGCTGCCGCCACATCTGACGGCATAAGCATTACGGAAACATCGGAATATTCAAAGGCCACACAGCATTTTGAAGATATCTCTGGATTGGTTACTGGCGTTGGAGGTCGCATGAAGCTCGAAAACTCCACCAATCTTGATGGCGTTGAATATAAATCCGTGGGCACGGAATCTAACTGGAACTTTTCAGGAGATTACCATGAAAACACACCATTTTACTCAGACTGGTTGCGCGGCTATTGCCTGTGCCAAACAAGGGCTACTCATTCCTGAAGCAGCTAAACTTGCCGGGAAAGGGTTACAGGAGATATGCGAGGCAGTGGGGATTCCTCCGGTTTTGCATTTGGGTTCTTGCGTGGATAACTCCCGTATTTTAGTTGCTGCTTCGCAGATTATAGCCGAGGGTGGATTAGGAGAAGATTTATCCGATATTCCTGCGGCAGGTTGTGCTCCGGAGTGGATGTCTGAAAAGGCGATTACTATCGGATTTTATTTTGTAGCGAGCGGCGTTTATACTGTATTTGGCGCAACTCCTTTTGCTACGCTGGGCAGCCCGAACCTTACGAATTATCTTACTCAAGAATTAGAGCAAATTGTGGGCGGGAAATTTGAATTTTGTGATGATCCTATGAAAATGGCAGAGTTAATGATCGCGCACATTGATAAAAAACGGGCAGCACTAAAATTAAAGGCTTGGGAGA
>CAILAO010000208.1 GCA_903832105.1 uncultured Pseudomonadota bacterium
TGGCTTAAAGAAAATGGCGTGGAAAGTGTGGCCATGGAATCAACAGGAGTTTACTGGATTGTTCCCTTTGAAATTCTTGCTGAAGAAGGATTTGAAGTTCTCTTAGTGAATGCGCGATTTTTTAAAAATGTTCCCGGCCGTAAAACGGATGTGCTAGATTCTCAGTGGATCCAGCAATTGCACTCATACGGCCTTTTGAGGGGATCTTTTCGACCGTCAAATGAAATTGTGGTGCTTCGATCTTATGTAAGACAACGTAGTCGTCTATTCGAATTAGCCGGCACACAGGTCCAACTAATGCACAAAGCTCTCACGCAAATGAACATTCAACTGAATCTTGTCATTGGCAACATCACTGGAGTTACCGGTTTCAACATCATTCGAGCTATATTGCGCGGAGAAAGAAACCCACAAGCATTGGCTGCTTTGAGCGTTGGAATCTGCCGAAAAAACATAAACTTAATAGCAAAAGCACTTGAAGGAAATTACCGTAAAGAACACTTATTTGCTCTATCCCAAGCCTATGAGGCTCATGAATTTTTTCATCAACAAATCCATCAATGTGAACAAGCCATTGAGCAACTCTTGGCTACTATGCAAATAGAGACGCCAACACTTTTTTCATCCAAGAGCAATGAGGAATCTGCTCGATCTAAAAAATGCACAAAAAAATCAGCCTCCAAGCGCAGCCCTTACTATTTTGATGCTCCAGCTGTAATCAAAAAAATCACAGGAGCAGATTTAACAACAATTCCCGGAATCGACGCAAACATTGCAATGAAAATTCTTTCAGAGATAGGAAATGACATGACACAATGGCCAAATGCAAAAGCATTTGCTTCCTGGTTAGGTCTTTCTCCTGGAAATAAAATTTCTGGAGGGAAGTTGTTGAGCAGCAAAACAAAACCAAGCGACAATCGGGTCGCTCAAGCTCTACGGATGGCAGCCTCTACTCTTTATCGGTCTAAAACGGCAATAGGAGCCTTTTTTCGAAGAATGCGTGCTCGTTTGGGAGCACCCAAAGCGATTACAGCTACGGCCCACAAATTAGCTCGAATTCTTTATCGAATGCTAGTAAATGGGAAAAATTATCAAGAAGCAGGTGAAAATTACTATGAGCAACAATACCAGAAGAAAGTTTTGGCAGGTTTAACAAAACGAGCAAAGGAACTCGGTTATACTCTTGTTCCGGTACAATAAAAAGATCGTTGGTGTAAGTTAAAAAAAATGGAAAGACCGGTCGCGGATTAGTGCAATGCAGCCTGTATATAAGCTTGGTCAATAAGTCGTCGGTGATATCATTAGTGAGCCTCTTTATTGGGGGCATCCTGTTTGAAAGACTGTTATGAGCCTGGACGACTATTTTTCGTAACGAAGAGAACACGTTGAAATATTCTGAATTAAAGAGGAATTTATGAACTAAGAGGATCTATAGTTATTTGAAAGGCGCAAAATATTCCTTCTTGAAAAAGTTGGAATATTTTAAATTGCTTCTTCGCTTTAAAGCGATAGTTGTCTTCGGACGATAGGCTATTTTGAAATGTATACGGTTCATTGGGAAATCCTCCAAGTGGTAAAACATTAAAGGTTGACCAACGGTTGCAGGTAAGTATTGCAAAGCTCTAAGAAGCTGGCAGAAAATTAAATCCGGAAGTTTAAAAAAGAAAAACCTGGGTTCCGCTTCGGGCGGAATAGCTCCGATACTCATCATCTGCATGGATGATCTGGTGCGAACTCGCTCCAGTAAAGACAGGTGTGTCGGGTTAAAGTTAAACGGCGATAGATAAACATCGTGTTTGTCTTCTTCAACTTGGTTGGAGTCAGAGCAGTTCGCCTGTCTAAGATGAATCAACGTATAGCGAGGTTTCGGATGTTGTAGGGTATTCACTCCCGAGAGCCGAAAAGAGCTGTATGGCACTGTCATTAGAACCCCCCTTGATTTATCAATGGGGAGTGAGTCAGAAGCAAAGATCCTCTCTGAAGAGAGAAAAGTTTAAGAAAATTTTGAATCAACTTCGTGCGATGGATATTGATATGGATGATTTTAA
>CAILAO010000209.1 GCA_903832105.1 uncultured Pseudomonadota bacterium
AACTCACGTCAGATTTCTTTAAAGCTTCGATAGCGGTTTTTGTTTTTTCTTTCATTAAATCTGCCAAGTCTTCAGCGACAACTTTAGCATCTTTCAGCTTTGAGATAAGGGCTTCAGCTACTAATCTGCCAATAGAAATCACTTTATCTGGGGATTCGGCTTTCTCTGCTACATACTCTAAAAACGCTTTGTCGACACCAATGATCGCCTTCTTTAACACGACTTTATCCGTCAAAGAAAAATCTCCGAGAGCCGAAACTACGGCTTTTCCCATGATGGGAAGGAGTTGCTCCAAAGTTGCTGCGGTTAATTTTAGAGAATAGTCAGATACAGAAGCACTCATCTTGCCCAAAGCAACTGTAACCTGAGCTTCGGTTAAACCCGCCTCAAGAAGGTTTGCTTTGACTTTTTCCGCAACAGCTTTTTTATGCTGCTCTGTCTGCGTCTCCGTCGCAGTTTCTGTGGTAGTTGAAGAAGAAGTGTCTTCAACTTCAGATTGCGTTGTTCCCTGTTTTTTTGCTTCGTCGAGCGGGGTTGTTTTTGGCGTTGCGTTAGTGCATGCCGTAAAGACTATAATTAAAGCTAGTGAACAAAGTTTTCTCGTGAACATGGAATAACTCCTTATCAACATATTGAAGACACTGTATAATTCACCGCATCTGGCGGCTTCCCGCAAATTCAGCAGCTTGCCTTTGGCCTTCTTTTAACCTTTATTTATCAACCTCTTGAACAAAACATGAATTTAAAAACACACTAATATTCAGAATATCGGTTAATACATTCCGAAACTTTAGGTGTAATATCGCCGCATCTGTAAAATGTGCCAACCGGAGCCAAGGAACCAGGCCCTCCAATATAAAAATTGGAGGTGTAAATGTCGGTAGTTCATGACGTACTCCTTCGCTGTTACATCATTACTAACGGCGCCAACTCGACAATAATTATCAAACACATGGAATGTATCAAGAATACTAGACGGTTACTGTCTATTTAAGTCCAATCAAGTAGTCCACTCTTTCAAGATTTGTGTTTCGTAATTATTACGCCGTCGCTGTGGAACTAACCGAGGAGTCTTTTATTGCAATGCTTCCGTCATGACAACGTCATATAATAACCACAAAATAAACTTTTTTGGTACCTTTCCGATGGACTCCTTTAGCTTTCATTGAAGGCGGATTTTCATGGCTGAATATCGCGCCTACGACCACCGAATAAAATCGTTGATCACCAGGAAATCCATTTCTATTCCCGAAACTCAACATCCCTTAACAACCGCAATTACATGGATAAATAAAGGCGTGCGTGATGGTGATAACTATGACAGACTCTCGAGAGATAGTGTTCCAGTATATCTGGAGCCGAAGGGCTGCTAATGCTTTCCTTAGCGGCGATCATTGGTCCTTGTTCGGCGGAAGGCTGTAAGGTGAATTATCTGGAGACTTAGATGTCAAATAACTCATTTCTTTCAAATTTAGAGAGAAAAATCCGCCTCCCAAAACTGGAACATAATAAAAACAAACAGAGTCCTTTCGGACGATATATGGCCATATGTTTAAAAGAGGTCCTGCTAGAAAATAAGACTCTATCCAAAAAATGGCTAAACACGAATAAGTCCAGCGAATCTGTTGAACTGGAATTTTCATATGATGACCCCGGGAGAAGAGCCGATTTGGCTCTATTTGACCGCGATGGCGGTCTGTTTGCTTTGATTGAAATCAAGGTCGACGATTGTTTGAGTGAAGGGCAACTTGATTCTTATTTAAAATATTGCAGGAATCAAAAAATCAAATTCTTATTAATTACAAAATGGATACCAGCAATTGATGAACAACGAAAAATCGAAAAGAGTGGATTTAAGTCCATTACATTTTCGGACATTTTTAACCAAATAAAAAATAGGTCTGATAACATAGATGGTATCGCAAGCCTTTTTTGCAACTTTCTGGAGGAAAAAGGAATGATTTATAAAGAAACTCTCTCAATGGATATATCTTTTTTATTA
>CAILAO010000210.1 GCA_903832105.1 uncultured Pseudomonadota bacterium
ATTAGGATGTGTTCTTTTGCGGAAAAATATTCCGAGAGTGAAAGTAAAATTTTTCCGTCCAACGAGATGAGGCGCTGATCAACCTTTGCTTCGGCAGCCTGATAAAAATGATAAAAATCATGTTTTAGGCTGTTTAGATACTCCGAATAAGAATCAATTTGTCTGAGTGCTGAACCAGTGATTTTTTCTGCGAGTTTAGCCTCGATGGAGCTAAGAAGCTCCGTTTCACGAAAAAGAATATCAGCAAAGGCGTCTGCAGCCTCTCGAATTCGTTCCTTGGTCTCCTGAAAAATTCCAAGCACAAAATCAGCCGCTGCAGTGGGCGTCTTTTGACGTTCGTAACAAACTTCTTCTGCAATGCAGACATCTTCATGATGACCTATGGCTGCGATAATGGGAACTTTGGCATCAGCGATCGCAAGAGCAATGTCTTTTGTATCGAACCATCGGAGGTCAGCGGCGCTTCCGCCGCCTCTTGTGATAACAATGAGATCACAGCCAGCATGTGATAGCATCTGGATCGCTATAATGACTCTTCGCGGGGTCTCGTCCCCTTGCATAGGAGTTGAGATAAAGGATATCTCGCCAGGAAAACCTCCCGAGAAAAGTTGATCAATAAAGTCACCCTTAGCCCTCGAGTCTTCGGCGCTTATAAGTCCGACTTTGAATGGAAAAGAAGGGAGTTCAAGTTCACTATTATTTTTGTCAAGCCCTGAAGCTCTCAGTTCCTTTAGAAGTTCTTCACGTGCTAAAGCCAGTTCGCCCTTTGTATAGGAGGGATCGATATCTTGCACAGATAACGATATATAGCCTCTATCTTTATAGAGCGTAACCTGGCATAGGCAACGAATCTTGAGACCGTCTTCCAGACAAGCGACAACTTTATCTTTTCCATGACGATCTAATAAGTAGGTATAAATACTGTCCCACAAGGTTATTTTGACACTAACTGTTGCCGCATGACCGCCACCCTTTTCGATACCACTCTTTTTCTTTGGCTCAGAAAGTTCAAAGAATAGACCGCTCGGTTTCCTGCTTAGATTATTAATTTCACCAATAACCCAAACAGGAGAAGGGAACGCAGATTCAACGGCACCGTTTAGAACAGTCATAAGCTCCGAAATCGTTAGGCCATCCTTTTTTAAAAATGGAGCGGCGGGTTCTTGATCGATGTCAAACGGTGGTTCGTCGTCGGTGTCTTGGGCTTGAGAAGGTGAGTGACATAACTTTTCTAGGGCTTTTTCGTTTTCGTCTGAAACGGGGACGTGCCAAACCTTATCGAGTCCATTAAAGCGTCCCCCCAGGGCTTTGATCTGCTCCTTATGGGGATACGTTTGCCCAAGAACAGCGAAGAAATTACCTTGTTTACGAAAGTAAATCACTTATTACCCTGTGTGCCCTATGAAAAAAGCTAACATTTCTATGCGCGATAAACGCTTCTCCCCTGAATAAAGACCTCTTCTACAATACGATCATCCGCCATCATCATCATTGCAAAAAGGCGCTCTTTCGCACTCTCAACAGTCTTAAATCGCCGCGATAGCAAACGATGCTTTCCAATATTGAGTACTTGAAAATCAGCGGCTTTTCCCTTCTCGAAATTTCCAATGAGATGAGCCATATCTATCGAAGTTGCGGCACCCAAGGTTGACATATAAAATAGTGACTCTGGAGTGATATTTTCTTTTAGAAGCTGTTGAATCTTATAGGCTTCGTTCATAGTCGTCCAAGGTGAGAGGCTTGTACCGCCCCCGATATCACTTCCAAGACTGACAGAAGCTTTGCGTTTAGCAAAACGATTTAGAGGAAAAAGCCCGCTTCCTAAAAAGAGGTTCGACGTGGGGCAATGGACTACTTTTGTCTTGGTTTCCGCGATTCTCCTAATTTCGCTTTCTGTTGCATGAATAGAGTGGGCTAAAACCGTTCGAGGCCCTAAAAATCCGTAACGTTCGTAGATTGAGAGATAGTCAGGGAACCCGGGAAATAGCTTCTTAACCCACTTAACTTCCTCAAGAGTCTCCGAATGGTGAGTTTGAACATAGAGGTCGGGGAAACATGATTTTAATTCTTGTAGCTTTGAAAGCAGTCTTTTTGAACAAGCGGGCGCAAACCTTGGAGTTAATGCGCAATAGAGTCTTCCTTCTTTTCCATGCCACTTTTTAATAAGGGCTTGATTGTCATCAAAATCCTCTTCGGCTCCTTGAAGCAGCCTTTCAGGAGCGTTTCGATCCATGCTCACTTTGCCCACAATCATGCGGCACCCTCGGTGTAAGGCTTCCTTAAACAAAAGATCGGCGGAAGAGAAAAAAGTTGCGGCAAAAACCATTGAAGACGTAATTCCGTGGGCGAAAAGCTCGGTGATGAATCGACAGCTTGTTTCTTTCGACAACGAGGGGTTAGAAAATTGAGTCTCTTCCTTGAAGGTGTACCGTTCGAGCCAACGCAAGAGTTTTTCTCCATAGCAACCAATAATATCGAGTTGGGGAAAGTGAAGGTGCGGATCAATGAAACCAGGGAGGATCAGGTGACCCTCCAAATTGACGACGGAGGCTTGAGCGAACCTTTTTTTGACTTCTGAGAACGCTCCAACAGCCTCAATAAAACCATTAGCGTTAACAGCTAGTGCACCATGCTCGAAACATTTAAGAGTAGGAACAGGTAATCCCGTAGGGGAAAGCTTTTGAATAATATGCCAGATTTCACCCCTAAATAGTTTTACGTTAGACAGAATTTTATCCATTTGGAATATCAACCTCTTTCGGGTGAATGGCGTACCCTACGCGGATATCTTCGATAAAGGCGTAAAAGTTCGAAAAAAGCAATAAAAAAATCAGCCGGTTTGACCTTTGAGCCTTTAATATCTCGCCATTCCAAGAGCGGAAGTTCATAGATCGACTCATCCGCAAACTTTTGTCGATGGACCAGTTGATTCGACATACTTGCAGATTGCATCATCCGGGCCATAATTTCGATATCAAATAACCAACGAGTCAAAAAAGGTTTTGTGAATAAGCCATTTAAGTTGTTTGTAACTCGGAAAAGTTTTGCACCGCACTGTGTATCATAAACGGCGATCCCTAAGGTCAAAGATGCAGCGGTAGCAAAAATGCGGCCTAAGTAATGTCGAGCTGCGTTTCGTTCAATCGTACGCCCAAGTAATTTGACTCGTGCCCCCATAACAAGGCTTAATTTAGGTTTTTCTGTCAGAAGTTCAATGAATCGTGGAATCTCCGTGAGAGGTGTCGCAAGGTCGGCATCCCAAAAGCCAACAAACTGAGGATTTGACAAAAGCGCCTTTAAAAATCCCTGCCGTACAGCTTCAGCTTTACCGGAATTTTTAGAAAGAGAGAGAACGTCACAACGGAACTTCTCCTTAAATGACTTTAGAACATCTTTTGTACGATCAAGACTCCCATCATCAACAAAAAGAAAACCGATATGCGGATGAGCGCGAGAAAACGTTTCGAATGTATCAACGTTAAGGCGTTCACCTTCGTTATAACAGGGAATAACTATCGTGGTATTCATGGTTTAGCTCTTATACACACATTGGAATCAACCCATGTTAGCACAAATTGAATATACGCTCTAATCGATTCATATCTTTTTCGTATCCGGTCACGGATTCGGCTTCGTCAACCCCGCTTCCGTATATGGACCGGATACGAAAAGACTTTGATTTCTCTTTATTTAACTCAAATATGCGGTAAACTTGAGGTGAAATGTTTTATTAACATCTATTTCGATCGGGGTTTTTAGAAAATGCTACTTTTACTCAGGTTTGTATTGGGTGTTTGTCTTCTTTCTTCAGCGCCACTTTTCGCTGATTCGTCCGAAAATATAGAAAAGGCTGAAACCCCTCAGACATTTGCTTCGGCATCTGCACCAGCATCTGAAGGCCTGGATGTCAAACCGACTTCCGTTATTCATTGGCAACCAATAACCACGACTCATTTTAAAGATGGAAAATTGCTATTGGTCCTGAGACTTTCAACAGAGCAGGGATTTGCCATTTACAAGGAAAAACTCGCATTTGATAACAATGCAGGATTTTTTATTGAAGAACTAATAGAACCAAAAAGTCGCTGGATTGAGGACCCGATTCTTGGGAAGAGGGTCGAGATTTTTGAGGGAGGGGAATTTAGGTTTCTTTTGTCGTCTCTGGAACCACTTAAAGGCAGTTTGTTCCCCTTTTCAGTCACGTTTGTGGGCTGTCAGGGGCGAATTTGTCTGTATCCCTACGTTCAGAAGTTTGAACTGTCTTTTTTAAGATCAGATGACAACGCACCCCAGGTTGCGAAAAGGAATTTGGTCGAAGGAAGCGCGGGACCTTCTGGGGTGAAGGAGTCCCATACTGAACCTCGCGCGGTCGATGAAACTAACGGCGAAGATTGGGGCACAGTTTGGGCTCAAAAGATTGTAGAAGGCCGATTTGCGTTGAGTTTTCTTCTCATTGTTGTTTTTTTAGCGGGGCTTCTGACAAACCTTACTCCTTGTGTTTACCCGATGATTCCGATCACAATACGAGTTCTCAGCGGGCAGGGTACATCCCCTTTTTTTGCTTCATCCTGTTATGCAGGCGGCATTATTTTAACTTATACGGCTTTGGGCGTTTTTGCGGGACTTTCGGGTTCTCTTTTCGGTAGTATTTTATCGAGTACTCCCGTCAATCTTGCCTTTGCGATTGTCATGATCGTACTTGGTATTTCAATGCTTGGCGTTTTCGACTTTTCTCTCTTTCAGAGGTTTGCTCCAAAGATCGGGAAAGGCAAGGCATCTGCGAAAAATGCCTTTCTTATGGGTGTGGGTGCTGGATTTATCGCCTCTCCCTGTACGGGGCCGATTCTGGCCGCTCTTATTACTTTTACGGCAAAGGAACAAGATGTTCTAAAGTCAACGCTTTTACTTTTTGTTTATAGCTTTGGATTTGCGCTACCGTATGTGTTTTTGGGAGGACTTGCCGGGAGCATTTCGCGTGTAAAGCTCTCCTATAAGGTTCAAATTGTTGTGAAACTTCTCTTCGCAAGTATCATGCTGGCTCTCGGATTTTATTACCTGCGTATTCCTCTGCATCGCACAATTCATGAGTGGCATATTGATCAGAATTGGCTGATCGCAACTAAGATTTTCGTGAGTTTCGGGATTTTGCTCACTATTATTTGGCTCGGAGTGGCCAGACTGCAAGAGTCAAAAGTCTTTTCGCTCTTTTTAAGTTTTGTGCTAGGTCTCAGTATATTTTCACTCTCTCAATGGTTAACTGGTGCCGCCCCAAAAACCTTGGCTAAATCCGAGAAAAGCAGTCTGAACTGGGAATCTAAGGAAGTCGAAGCCCTGGCTTTGGCGAAAAGAAATGGTGTGCCACTTTTAATCGATGGATGGGCCGAATGGTGCGAAGCTTGCAAGAAAATGGAAGCAACGACATTTCAAGACACTCAAGTCGTTGAGTTACTGCAGAAGCAAGGCTGGATTTTACTGAAGCTTGACTTAACGGAATCAAATGATGAGAATGACGCCATTCAGGAAAAATATGGATTTTATGGGTTACCGACGTTGATCCTTCTCCCTCCCAATGGCGACGTCAGTAAAAAGAAGTCACTTTCAGGCTTTGTGACGGAAAAAACGCTTATTTCTGCCCTAAACGATTTCTATAAAAGTATGTAAAAAAAGGGAGCTACTGTTTCAGCAGCTCCCTAAATTTGGCTATGAGTACATTCAACTATCGTTTAAGGTTGATAATTTCTTCCATAAGTCCATCGGTCGTTGTGACAGATCTTGAATTGGCTTGGAATGCACGTTGCGTCATGATCATGTTCACAAACTCTTCAGCAAGGTCGACGTTCGATTCTTCGAGAGTGGAGGCGTAGATAGAACCCCTTGTACCCGATTGAGGAGCGCCGATTTTTGGTGGACCAGATTTGAATGAAGAGTAGTATTGGTTTCGTCCCGCTTTGAACAGGCCATCTTGGTTTTCAAATGTTGCCATGCCGATCACACCGAGTCGCCTTTGAAGGCCGTTCGTGTAAAGGCCGATAATGTTTCCGTCAAGCTCAATTGCAAGTGATTTCAAGTTTCCAGATTCGTAGCCGTCTTGATTATGGAAGATGGTGTTTGATTTGGCAGCGATCGAAGTACTTGCGTTAACACCACTGCCTTCTCCTTCCGCTTTATTTTGTCCAAAATCAAATTGAATAACCTGCTCAGGGAGAGCACCATCCCCAAAATTGACCATCGAATCATACAGTTCTTCGTTAACCAAGTTTCCTAGAGGATCAAACTTGAGTTGGCCCGAAGCAACCTGCTTCAGAGGAAGACTGTCCGGATCGGAAACTTCCTTAGCATCGGCGCTTGCAAACCATTTCCATGCAATTCCGTCTGAATCTTCGACGCGTTTAAAATACGTGGTTACTTGGTGCGGGCGCCCGTGGCTATCGAACACGCTTACTGTGTTGTTGAAGTTTGACGTTTTCTCTGGATTGGATAAATCAAACTCCGTATCTTGGACTTTTTCTCTAGAATCCAGGTTTACGTTTATAAGAAGTTTCCTCGTTTGTGCAGGTGGAATGCTACTTGTTCGAACTCTGATGTCTGTTAATCTTGTCGAGACGGTCCCTTGTGGATCCGCCATGTAGCCCTGTATGCGACCGCCAAGGGCATCGGCAAGGTATCCTTCACGATCGAAGTTGAACGAACCGACGCGTGAGTAGAGTTTACCGGCAGACTCTTGCACCTCTGTTTTTGGGTTGTTAATGATAAAAAAGCCGTTTCCTTGGATGGCTAAGTCAGTCAAATTGTTCGTGACCGCAAGACCGCCCTGGCTGTGAACTGTTCTAACGTCTCTAAGACGAGCACCGCGTCCAAGCTGTGCCCCCCCAGCGCCGCTTCCTAAATCGGCAGAAAGAAGATCTTCAAATTCTGCACGATCCCTCTTGAAGCCTTTTGCGTTGGAGTTTGCAATGTTGTTTGCAATGACGGCCATACCGTCCGAGTTGACGGAAAGACCAGTAACCCCCGTGTAAAGTGCTTGCGAAATAGGCATCGCACCTTCCTCCTAAAAATATGTGTTGATTGAAACTAGAAATTCAACGAGATCGACAGCACCCGTATTTTCAGACTAACACACCCGAACGTTCCTGAGGCATTGTTGAAAAATTTCATCAATTGGATTGTCTTGTGGAAAAATCTGATGGGCAAAAATTTCTCTGCGACGCACGCTATCTCGTGATTTCAGCATGTTATGCCGAACCCCACGGCCGCCTACCCATCTTTCTCCTGCTTAGGTTTGAAAATCAGTTTCACTGGAACTTCGTCAAATCCGAGCAAAACCTGAAACTTTTTATTCATGTACTTTTGATAAGAAGCTTGCAGCTCTTTAGCTACGTTGCAGAAGATGGCGATAGTCGGGGGTTTTGCAGAGACCTGAGTTGCATAATAGAATTTAATTCTCTTTCCATGCTGCCTCGTGATTGCAGGCGTGTGCTCTTGAATAATCTGTTTTAGAATGCGGTTAACCTCAGCGGTTTCGACGCGGCGACTGTATTGAGCGGCCAAACGTTCAACAATGTCCATGATCTTGTGCACTCGCTGATTTTCTTTACACGAAATACAGATCACGGGAATAAACGATATGTTTCCGAGTTTCTCATGGATTCTTTTAGTATAGTCTTTGACGGATGAGGCACTCTTTTGAGGAACGAGATCCCACTTATTTACAATAACAACGATCGGTTTGTGGTCGGTAATGGCCAGGTTGACAAGTCGAGAGTCTTGATCAGAAAGTCCTTCAGAGGCATCAATAACGACCAAGATGATGTCCGATCGATCAATAGCTTGCATACTGCGAATGACCGCAAATGTTTCGAGCTGTTTAAGGATTTTTGACCGGCGTCTAATGCCGGAAGTATCAATCAGTAGATATGATTTGCGTTTATATTTTAAAAGGGTATCGACGATGTCCCTCGTCGTGCCAGGGACTTCGCTAACAAGAGAACGTTCTTCGCCAACCAACCTATTGAGTATACTTGATTTACCGGCATTTGGTCTGCCAATAATGGCTACGCTCAGGTAACCTTCAGGAAGTGCAATGGGTTTTGTGGGACCAGATAGCGCAAGAGAACCTTTGATCTTCTTAAGCAGATTTTCTATCCCTCGATTAAATGCCGCACTCAAAGGTAAAATCTCGTCCAGACCTAGTTCGTAAAACTCAAGCAAAGCAGAATCCTGTTCAGCCCCGTCGATTTTGTTCACGATGGCAATGACACACTTATTTTGAGATTTTAAATAGACGAGTAGTTCTTTATCGTGGGGATGTACGCCTGCTTTTGCATCAAGCATCAAAAGAACAATATCCGCCTCTTCGATGGCAAACTTTGTTTGTTTCCAGACAATATTCTGAGAAAACGGCTGATAGCGGACCTCTTCGGTTTCAAAGCCACCTGTATCGACTATCATAAAGCCGACGTCAACTTTTTTTTCATAGTATACTGGACCGTAGATGCGATCCCTGGTTACACCAGGTTCGTCGTCGGTAATTGCTTTTTTAGTCCTCGTAAGACGGTTAAAAAGCGTGGATTTCCCGACGTTGGGACGACCTACGATAGTAACAATACCGTTCAGCATAAAAAATCCAATTTATCTTGAGGAAGTTTTGACTTGCTTACTATCAAGATTAGAAAGAGCTGATCTTGCAGCCATTTGTGAAGCCTTCTTTTTACTACTACCACTGCCAGTCCCAAACCGACCGCACCGCCGCCCGGCCCTGCGGCGTCTGCCGGACCGCTGGGAACTGCGACGCAAGCCGGACCCGCAGTGCTGCCGCCCAAGCCTGTCGAGATTAGCGAGTCTGAGCGGGCTCTGCTGCTCGACCTGCGGCGTCGGCGGAGTGACCTCGACACCAGGGAAGCGGCGCTGGCGTCACGGGATGCGTTATTGTCAGCAACCGAGAAGCGGCTGACCGCGCGGGTGAGCGAACTTGGGATCTTGCAATCCAAGCTCGAAGCGCTCGAACAGGCACGCCAAGCGCGGGAAGC